>WQYS01000013.1 GCA_009781125.1 Acidobacteriaceae bacterium
CGACGGAATGCGCCGCATCAGAAAGTTGTCTCCCCGCTGCGCGCGCCAGCCGCTGACAACGTCGTAGCCCTCTTCCAGCTTCTCCAGAAAGGCGGGAATCTCGTCGGGCGAGTGTTGCAGGTCGCCGTCCATGGCCAGGATAAAGTCTCCCTGAGCATGGTCGAAGCCGGCGGCCAGCGCCGAGGTCTGTCCGAAGTTGCGGCGCAGCTTTACCACCAGAACACGCGAGTCCACGGCGGCAATCTCTTCGAGCAACTGGTAGGTACGGTCGCGCGAACCGTCATCGACGAAAACCAGTTCAAAGGAAGCGCCGACATGCTCCATGACTGCCTTCAGGCGGTCGTAGAGCGTAGCTACGCTATCTTCTTCGTTATGAAATGGAACAACGATTGAGTATTTGGGCACCAGTCTGATGATACAACGTTACGTCCGGCGGAACTCCAAAATTGTAAGCGCACATGGCGTATCTGCAAGGTTGGCCTTGCCTTGCGGCTGGCTGCCCTGGTAAGGCAACTGCCGGCAAAGCTACCGAATCCATCTCAGACAGCTTCAGAATCCGCTTGCAAGGAAAGGTAACGATTTGATGCTGAACCGACAAAAGGAGTTCACGTTATGCCGAGACAGAATCGCAGCATCTCTCCGAACCCTGGGTGGATGGTATTAGCGGCTTGCTCCTTATTTCTGGGCGCGCTGCCCGCATCTGCTCCATCCGTGACTTCAATCCCATCCTCAACCGCGATCCCTGTGCGCTTCGTCAGAACCATTGATGTAAACCGGGCCCACAGCGGTGATCCGGTGATGGCCCGAACGCTGCAAGTTGTCATACTGCCGAACGGCCAGCGCCTGCCCCAGGGTACGCTCGTGGTCGGACATATCGTGCAGGCGATACCGTCGCGTTCCGGTTCACGCATGAGTGGGCTTACTCCCTCTTACCTCTCCGTTCACTTCGACCGCATCAAGCTGGCAAACGGGGATATCCCGGTAGCCCTCTGCGTCCGCGCGCTGGCCAATCCGATTGCCTCCTACGATGCCACGGTTCCCTACTCCGCCCAGGAGCCGGACAATAGCGGTACAAGGACGCTGATCGGCGGAGACGAGTTTTCTCCATGGGACGGAACGATTCAGGACACCAGCGGCGGGGTCGTTGGTGTGAACCGTAGAGATGGCCCCTTTGCGCGGCTGCTTCCGGCGGCAGATTTGACCTCCGGAGATAGCCATGACTGCACGGGTACAAACACAGAGCAGGCAGTAGCCACCTTCTCGCCTGAAGCGTGCGGAATTTATGGTTATGGCGATACCACCATGCCCGACGCGGGCAGAGATGGCAGTGGACAGTTCACGCTCTATTCAAAGGCGGGCCCCGTGAGACTCTATGCCGGCAGCACAGCTCTGTTGCAGCAGATATGAGACCGATTGATGGTTCTCCGGCGGGACAATCGTGCGCTTTATCAATTAAATAATGTGGGATAAGTGGCGGCCCGGACAGGAGTCCAACCTGTGACCTTCGCGTTAGGAGTGCGCTTTTGAGGCTGCAAGCCTCTGCATCCTCATGCAGTCCAATGCGCCACATCATCAATTAAATAAATAGCATATGTCGCATTGTTTAGCTTTGATGTGTTGCACCGCGATGCAGGATAACCGGTACAAAAGTATCCCAGAGCCGAGTATCCTACTTGTGGGAAAATTTGGACCGGAGCGCTCCGATGCCGCGACGACCAGCAGCCGTCAAAGGGGTTTTTCAGAGAGATGACGATCCGAGTAGAGCTTGGTATGCCCGCATCCGAATCGACGGAAAGTTAATCAAGAAATCCTTCGGTTCTGACCGTGCAGCCGCAATCAACTACGTTGAGAAGACGAAATTCCTCCGCCGTGCCGGAGAGGGTCGTCTACCTCGAAATGCTAAGGACATGCCGAAAACAGCTAGAGAAGTAGACACCTCCTCGGAGACATCTCATGTGCTGGTATCAGAGCTTTGCGATGATCTCCTTTCTCATATTCAGAGCAAGCCAAATGTCTACAAGGATCAGAGAAATCCTCCATACAGAATTGGCGTTATCCGTAAGCAGTTTGGGGAGCGAATAGCCGACACGATTCGTCCTTACGAAATCTCTGATTGGCTGGACAGTCTCGATAAAGCCCCGGCTACTATCAACCGTTACAAGGTAACGTTCTCTTCCATCTACCGCTACGGCAAGCAGCGAGACAAGGTAACTGTCAATCCCGCCCGCGAAGTCAGCCAGCAGAAGCTGAACAATGGTGTCATCCGCTTCCTAAAACCTGATGAGGAGAGGCGTTTGCGAGCCGTTCTTCAGAAGGCTGTCGATGAGTGCGGCCTACAGAATCAGCAACGGAAGAAGCGCTTATTACACCGAATCTACGAACTCGATATCGCCTGGGTACTGGCATGAGGAAAGGAGAGCAGTACGGTCTTCGCTGGAGCGATGTGGATTTGCAACGGAGGGTCATTACACTACGTGACACAAAGAATGGGACAAGTCGCACCATACCTATGATTGATGATGTTCTGAAGGCGTTTCAGAAGTTGCGGAAGCTCAATCTTGAAAGAAAGGACCGCGCAGTTGACCAGCCAAATCGTTCACCGGAAGACATTGTATTTGGAATCGGCGATAATAAAAGGTGGTGGGAAACAGCGCTACAGGAAGCCAATATCCGAAATTTCAGGTGGCATGACCTTCGGCATACCTTCTGTTCGCGGCTGGCACAAGCTGGCGTAAGCCTGAAGGTCATTCAGGAAGCGGCTGGCCATAAGACGATTGCCATGTCAGCCCGTTATGCTCACCTGGATCACACCACTCTGCACAACGCCATGTCAGTGCTCAACCGGAAAACAAGCAAAGACTGAGATAAGAGGTCAGATTTATATCTCGTTGCATAACACCACAACATATTTGTAGTATTGTGCAATGACACGTTCTTTTCGGGAATCGTCGCAGCAACTTTACGAGCTTGCCGAGCAGCAACAAGGCTACTTCACAACGAAGCAGGCCAAGGCTGCAGGATTCACCGAGAACACCCACCCCTATCATGTAAGGGCCGGGAATTGGGTGCGCGAACATCGCGGAATCTACCGGCTTCGCATGTTTCCATCGACGGAACGACCTGATCTGGCGCTCTGGAGTCTTTGGTCAAGAAATCGCAAAGAGGAAACTGAAGGCGTCTACAGCCACCAGACGGCACTGAGCCTTCATGAGCTTTCAGACCTGAACCCTGCCAAGCTACACATGACCGTCCCCCGCGACTTTCGACGGAATAGTCCTATTCCAGACATTCTCGTTCTGCATTATGGTGATCTTTCCGATACAGATATACAGAATGGCCCTGGGTATCAATTCACCAAACCGCTACGAACTCTACTTGACCTGCTTACAGATAGGTCCGTTGAGGAAGACCTGCTAGTGCAAGCTATCAGACAAGCCGTCGATCGAGGCTTGCTCTCTTCTCCTCAAATACGATCCGTGGAAACCAGCCATGCAGTTCGTACCATTTTTAACAGGGCGTTATCAGGAAAGCACTGATGAATGTTTACAAGACAGCAAGTGCCTTTCGTAAGGCACTTGAGGAACGACTTAGGCAGCACTCAAAATCGGAAGAGATTGATATTAACAGGCTGCGCAGGAAACTTGCATTTGACCGTCTACTGGCCAGGCTCTTTCATGGCGATAAAGTACCCTGGGCGCTGAAAGGGGGCTATGCGCTTGAGCTTCAATTCAAGGCAGCGCGGTCTACAGTAGATATCGATCTGACCATGTTCAGAACCGTTGTCCTGGTCGAAGGAACTGATGTTAACCAAGTTATCCGTGATCTCCTGCAACAGTACGCTGGGATTTCGATGGGAGATTGGCTTGAATATTTAATAGGTTCGGCGCAAACAGACATCTTCACTGCGCCATACGGCGGTGCCCGTTATCCTGTCGAGGCACGCATGGACAACCGCGTTTTCGCGCGTTTTCATCTTGATGTAGGTATCGGCGATGTTGCAATACAGCCTCTGGCAGTCATTACAACTCGGGACTGGCTCAACTTTGCTGGAATTCCCGCGCCGCAAGTCCAGACTATCGCAAAGGAACAACAATTCGCTGAAAAGGTCCATGCCTACACAGTGCCGAGAGCAACCCCGAATAGCCGGGTTAAAGACCTTGTTGATATGGCTCTTCTTGTTCACGATCAGAGGTTGGATGAAGGACTGGCTGCCCAAGCACTGCGGTTGACCTTCGCTCGAAGGGATACGCATCCGATTCCCACAAGCTTGAATCCACCACCAAGAGATTGGCAACGCCCATTTGAATCGCTTGCTGCTGAGTGTGGAATCCAGACAGACTGCGAAATCGCACACACCAGTGTGAATACGTTCTTCTTGAAAATATGCGCAAAGCCATAGATGTCCGTCCAGAGAAAAACTCCTCGTTCTATCCAGCCCGTCGGGTGGGTGGATGATGTCGCTCCTGCTCTTGAGCAGGAGCATCAAGCAGGGCGGGCAGACGGGCGCAAGGATGAAAATGCGGAGCCTGGGGTTACAGGCTCCGCAAAATATTCGCGTTGATGACATGACTATGCTGCCGCGCTTTTCTTCCCGTTCTGCGCGTTCGCAGGCGATTTCGACACAGCCTTCTTTTCAGTCCTCGCTTTCTCCTTGGCGGCGAATTCTTTCTTGACTGCGGTGGCTATGGCATCGACGTTCACTTTGTAGTAGTCCGCTGCTGTTCTGAGCGATAGCGCAACCTCCTGCGGCGAACGCGCGAACAACAAAATCGTCGTTTCGATTAACAGCCGTCCGAGCGTGCTTTCGTCGGTCTTACGAACAAAGGCAGATATTGCCTTTGCCGGTGTCTCACCATTCTTAACCTTTCCTATGCCGTGCTCACGGATGAGGATGGCAAGTTTTCGCTCGTCCAGCATCAAGGTCAGCCGTTCGGCTACAAACAAGAGGTCGCGCTTCATCAGCCGCACAGGAACGGCCTTCCCGATAGCCGCCAGAACTCTGATGCCGGAGGTTTGGGCTATGACCTCCTCGCGGCGGCGGCGCTCCTGCTCGGCCTTGAAAGCGGCATCGGTCCTGGCCTGCTGCTTCTTCGGATGATGTATCGGACAATTGGGGTCGGCACAGATTTTGCGGATTTCTCCTTTGTCTGTGCCTTCCGCAATGATGGCCTCTGTTATTGAGCGACAGGTCCGGTACTCCGGCCAATTGCTCTGTCCTTTGCGTTGCGGATTGTCCTGCCGAATCTCGACATACTGGTTTCGTGGCAGGACCAGACTGCCTTCGGCGGGTTTGCCGTAAGCAGTCGTGATCTGAACCAGCTTCGGTTTTGCTGTGACGGTCGCCTTTACGTGCGCGTCCAACTTAGCCGCGTAGCAAGCAGGATCGGTACAAGCATCCTGACGGACATCGGCGAACAACAGCTTGTTGTGGCCGGTGCGCTTGGGGCAATCGAGACAGCTTCCGGCTGTAGGCACAAGTTCGGCATCCTTCTTGTCGAACGGAGCCTCCTTCAGAACGAGCATGACATTCTGCTCAATCCACTGCTGAAGATAACGGACAGGCAGAAGAATGCGCTTCGTCGCGTCGCCGTTTCCGTACTGCGTTTGGTAACAAGCGGCAAGAGCCTGCTCCTGTTGCTGCGGCTGAAGTTTCGCCAGTAACAAGGCGTGTCCAACTCCTAGTTCGTCTTTGGAAAATGCCTCGGTCACGGTGGGCGTAAGTTCCGTTAGCTTCAATCGCTGTGTTACATACACGGGCGATTTACCTGTCTTTACTGCGATTTGCTCGATGCTGTACTTCGGCTCTTCCAGATTGAGTAAAGCCCGGAATCTTTATACCACCGTTACCGATGTCGGCTGTATCAGCGGCATCTCTGCACCCGGTTATCTCTACAAGATAACGCTGTCGGGTGGAGTTTATGGTGCTCCCAGCTTGATTCCAACCAGTACATTGGCCTGTCCGTTTGATGTGGCAGTAGACCCTATGGGAAATCTCTTTATCACCGATACTCTTACAACAACTGCCGAAGGCCGGGGCCGCATCCTGAAAGAGACTCTGCAGCCCGATCACAGCTACGTGGAGAGCTTGAAGTGGACCAGCGATTTAAACGCCCCCTTCAGTGTTGCGGTCGATAGGAATGGCAATGTCTACGTTGCCGACACGGTGAATAACCGGGTTCTGGAGTTGGACTTTGCTGATCCGCCCGGCCCTTTCAGCTTCGCTACCACGCACCTGGACTCGACAAGCACTGACAGCCCGAAGACGGTCCCGATAGAAAACATAGGCAACGCTACACTGACCTTTCCGGCTCCTGAAACGGGCAGCAATCCGGTGATATCTCCTGCAAGCTTCACCTTGAGCAGTAGTGGCAGCACAGTCTGTCCACTGACTGAAAGCGGCTCTTCTACGCCAGAGTCGCTTGTAGCAAACGCGACTTGCGACCTGACGATCAGCTTCACGCCTGCGGAGTTGGGAACCATTGCGGGCGCACTGACTCTGACGAACGACAGCCTGAATGCTCCTGCGCCAGTGTACGCGACGCAGACCATAAGCCTGAACGGCATTGGGTGGGATATTACGCTCTCCCCGGCGACGCTTCCGGACGGCTTCTACGGAACAGCGTATTCAGAGACGGAGACGGCCAGCGGAGGCGTTACTCCTCCTTATGCTTTTGCGTTGACAACAGGCTCGCTTCCACCCGGATTGGCTCTGAACACAACAGGCGTAATCTCGGGAACGCCGACGGTGCCGGGTTCTTATACCTTTACAGTTACGGCGACAGACAGCACTCTGCCGACAGGGCTCACCGGAACCCGTAGCTACACCCTGGTGATTGAGGCAGCGATGGGTGGCACGGGAGCTTCCACGACGCTGGTGGTGTCGCCCGCGATGGTCGTGTACGGCGACACCTCCGTGCTGACTGCAACGGTAGCTCCGGCGGGGGCAACCGGAACAGTGACCTTCACGGCGACGCAGACGAGTCCAATGAGCGGAGGCAGCGCTATTACGCTGAGAACCTCGACTGTGGACGGCAGTGGACAAGCCGTATGGCCCGAAAGCACACTCTCCGTGGGCACATACGACATCGTGGCGACCTACAACGGAGATCCGGATATCATGGCAAACTCGTCGGCAGCGCAGACACTGACGGTGACGCTGCGGACCGGGCCGAATGGGAAACCCGCGTTGACAGTAGTCGTCAACGACGCCACGCGGACAACTACTGAAACAAATCCTCCGTTCAGTTACAACGTGCTCGGCACGCTATACAACGGCAACACCACTCTAGCCGCGGTGACCGGCACGCCTTCCTACTCGACCACGGCGAGCGCAACCACAGGGCAATTCGCCATCTCGGTCACGGGCCTGACGAGCCAGAACTACACGCTCGCCTTCGTAGATGGAACACTGACCGTGGTTGCAACCGCGAACACCACCACGCTGGCTATCTCACCCGCGACATCCGAATACGGCAATCCGGTGACTTTGACGGCGACTGTTAATGCAACCGCCGCCACCGGCACGGTGAGCTTCTACGACGACAATGGAGCGACTTACCTGGGCAATGGAACATTAGACACCGGAGTAGCCACGCTGACAACCTCATCGCTGACTGCGGGAAGCTACACGATCATGGACACCTACCTGGGCGACGGAAACTATGCAGCCAGCACCAGCGCTCCGGCAATGGTGACGGTGGACAAACGGCATGGCCCGGCGGGACTCGACGATCCGGCTCTGACAGTGACGACCGGCGACGCCACTCGCCAATACGGACAAGGCAATCCGGCCTTCAGCTATGCGGTCTCAGGCGCGCTGGTCAACGGCGACACCTACGCCACTACGATAACCGGAGTTCCGGTCTTTACGACTCCGGCGGAAGTGACCTCGCCAGTCGGACAGTATCCGGTTAGCGTGAACAACCTGAACTCGGCCAGCTATGTTCTCGGCTTCGTGAGCGGCACGCTAACGGTGACAAAGGGAACTCCGTCGCCGACGCTGAGTATCTCGCCGAATCCGCCGCTGCCCGATCAGCCTTCTACCATTACGGCGACGCTGCCTGCGGGGACGGGCGGCTCGGTGACGTTCACCGATAACGGGACTCCGATTCAGAATTGCATGGATGTCCCCGTAGTCAACAGTGAAGCGAATTGCACGGCGACACTACCCGTGGGTATAGACTTCCTCACGGGTACTTACAACGGCGATGCGAACAACAACGCAGCGCCGCTGCCCACGCTGACGGTGACGGTGACCAATCCCGCCGACTATGCGATCTCTGCGACGCCGCAGTCGCAGATCGTTCCTCCCGGGGCCTTGACCAGCTACAAAGTCAACATAAGTTCGGTAACATCTTCGTTCAACAATCTGGTAACGCTGACGGCCACGGGACTGCCTCCGGGGGCAACAGTAAGTTTTACACCGGCTTCGGTTATACCGGAAGATGGCGGAGCTACTTCAACAATGTCGATCACCGTGCCAAAACAGAGTGCGATGAACCCGCTGGAGATAAGACCGCGAAATACGCAGCACACGGTTCCGAATTCTGACTCGAAGGTTTCATTAGCGTTCGCTTTGCTTCTGCTGCAGTTTGTTGCGTTTCGGAGAGGAAAGAAGCAGATCAGACTTCTGATCTTTCTGCTGGCCGGACTTTCAGGTTTCAGTATGCTGACCGCGTGCGGCTCTGGAGGCTACTTCTCTCAACCGCAGCAGACCTACACCATCACTATCACCGGGACCAGTGGAAGTCTCTCCCACAGCGCCTCCGTCTTCCTCACGGTCGAGTAGCAGGGAGCACGGCTCACCGGCGCAATCAATGGGAGGCCTATCCTGGCGTACATTTAGACTCGGATCAATAGTTCCGTGGAGATTCTTGATTCTGTGAATCGGTTGGTCCTCGTTCAGACGAGGCCGGTGCAGAGCTATCGGTCGCTGAATCTGTTGTTGCTCCGTTCGCCGGTGAAGCGTCGGTAGTGGTTTGTAGATTGTAGTAGCCGAGCTTCAGATATACAGGCGTAACTTCAAAGGGCATCTTGTCAGCAGGGGTAAGTAGCGGATCGTAACCAGTGTGCAGCACGATGATTTGATCGCTCCATGGATCAATACGCAGAAAGTTCGACAAAGGCATGGCTGCCTCTTGCTTCAAATCGCTGATGTCCAGCTTCGGTCCTTTCGCCAACAGGTCGGCCATCCAGAAGGTCTGGTCTGTATCACTTTTGCTAAGTCCATCACCGATCAGCGGTTCGGTAAGTGCTGGAAGGTTCTTAATTCGCTGGCCGAGCTGTTGCAGATAGAGGCCAAAGTATTGCGGGCCATCCTCGAGTTCCTTGGCGCTGAGTAGTTCGACGGCTTTCTTCGTTGCACTAGCGTTGTCCGCATCGGAGTGGTGCATGGGGATTCGGTTGAAGACCATGTTCGAGGGGAACAACATTCGGTCGCTGAAGGCGAACTGCGTGTCGGTGCGATGTCCAAGAATGATGTGCGCAAGCTGGAAGGCAAGAACGGCGTTGAGATTCCCCATCTGCTGCATTCCATCCTGACTGATGACGCCGGTTGTGTCGAGTAGACCTTTAGAAAGGATAATCGTGTTGCCGATAGCGAACGACTCCAGCGGCTCGGTCAACAGAATCCGGCAGCGAATGGGCCGGATCAGTGTGATGTGGTTGTATACGAGGATGTTGTTGGCCAGAGCTTCCAGCGTCTTATCGAACTCGCTGGGAGCGTCCAACAGTCCGGCCTGGAAGAGGCGCGTAATCACATTATCCTCGGCCTGCTGCGCCCAGGCGCGCTGCGCTGCGCGTGGACTTACATCGGTGGCATCGTTGCTGACGTCTGTCGCCCCGACGACATCCATCGAAGTGTTTTCTTCCTCCTTGGGCGCAGACTTCAGAGCATATCCCCAAATGTGGCCGATGGCCTTGAATCGCAGCGTGTGCGTAAAGCCCTGTTCCTCGGACTCCTCCACGTAGAACGATGTAGGCAGCCATAGTCCAGGCTGCACGTTGGTGCGCCAGCTATCGAAGTGGAAATACTCGCTGACACCCTTTTGCGAGCCGGTGAATTCGCCATTGAAACGGACGATGTTGCCTTTGCGGGTTTCGATCCATATCCTGCCCAGGAAGCGTCCTATGTTGTGCTTGGCGTCTAACGGACTGACATCGAAGACAGCGGCCGGTGTGTTGCCTAGAAACTCGCTGCGGACGTAACTGAAAACGTAGTGATCGCGGTCGAAGTCATTGGAATCGATCAGCAGCATCTGGATGAAGCCGTTATCACGAAAATTAGTCCTTAAATCGCTGCCGTGTGGAGAAAAGTACGACATGGGCGACTTCAAAAAACCCAACATGCTGTTAAGCCGGTCTGCGGTACTGGGTACTGCTCCTTTGGTGATCGCCTTGTTTATCTGATACTGGCTACCGTCGATAATGCTGCTGAACTCCACGCGCCCGAGAAAATGCTGATCGGAGTCAGGGACCTGGCCAAGCTCCGGATCGGGGCGCATGGACTGGATGTAGGTTTCCACCAGCGGAGTTTTGTCGCGCAGCACCTGAATGATGCCCTTCTCGCTGAAGATCGCTTTATCGACGAGCGCGCTCTCAGCCGGAGACAACTTGCGCGGTTGAGTTTCCCCAGAAGCGGGTTTATCTTTCCGGCTTTCCGGCTCAGAGGCTCCAGCGCCTGGGTGGACGAAAAACAGAGTGGCTGCCAGCAGCGCCAGCGCTACAGAGGAGACGATCTTTTTCTTGAAAATCATATTTCTGCTCCTGGGCTGGGGATCAGGCTACGAATAGAGTCTCTATCCTTGTGTCTGCTCCGCCAGTTGAAAATTTACGTTGACGATGCCTTCCCATTCGACGGGCTTTCCGGCACCGTCGGTCGCGGGCTGAAAGCGTGTGGCCTCAATGGCTCTGATCGCAGACTCCGCTAGACCGTGTCCGAGGTCGCTGGATATACCCAGCACCTTTACCGCTCCCGTAGCCAACACTCGCACACGGACGGTAATGGTTCCTTCAATGCGCAGTCTGCGGGCCTCGTCGGTATACTTGGGCCTGGGCTTATACAGAACTTTGGGCACGGAACCGGCAACCTGAACAGCAACGCCTGATGCAGTCGAGTTGAGTGGGCCAGCGCCTTTGACCGCTCCAAGCCTGACGTCTTGAATGTCGCGTCCGTTCATATTCTGGCTCGCAGCCGATCCTGACCCGAGATGGACAGCCGCAGCGCGAGGGCCCTGACCGGAGCCGGATGATGCCATGCCGGAAACTCCTCGCTGTCCAAGGTTGACATCGGACAGACGGCTGGAAGGCGCAATCGGACTATCAGGCTGACCCAGTGCAACTGCGGTTGGATGCGGCGTCCAGTTTGGCACCGCAGCCGGAGCGGCCCGCGCAAGACTCACCTGTGGAGCCGGAGGCGGCTCGACCGGCTTCGACGGAGACGGCACCGGCGTCTGCTCGATTGACTTCAACTCTGGAAGCTTTGAAGGATCGGGGGGGCTTACTTCGGTCGGCTGAACCTTTGGTAGCTCTGCTTTTACTGGCGGAGGGCTGGCTGTCTTGTAGACCGGTTCAACAAGCGTAACGGTCCGGCTGGATTTGACCAGTGTTTCTTTGGCCGCCGCAGTTGCCATCAGGATGCCGCAGACGGCACAGATCAGGTTAATTGTCAGCGAAGTAAAGACTGAGCCTTTGCTCTGTGTCCCTGCATTGAGAACGCCAAGGTGCGTGAACCTCATGTCGGGCGGAACCACAAGCTCGCTGCGCAGAGGTTTCACCATAGCCGATCCTTCGCTATCCTTCGCTGTGCCGTCAATGAATCCAACCTCGAATCTGCTGCCGCCAAGCTGCCGGGGCTGTTCCGGCCAGGGATGCGAAGACCTTCTCAAAGTGACGAGTATCTGTGAATCCGCATTGGAGCGCGATTTTGCCGATTGGTAGTGATGTATTTTTCAACATATCCTTGGCTCGATCCACGCGGCTTTGCTGCAACCATTGGAGGGGTGTGCAGCCAGTTGCCTTCCTGAACTCCCTGATAAAACGTTGCCGTGAGATGTCGCACTCCTGCGCAATATCGGCAACCAACAGATCTCCATTCAGATTGCTCGCCAGCATTTCTTTCGCTCTGCATACCTGGGCAGGCGAGAGGCCGCCTCTCATCCTTGCCGGGGAGACACGAACGGCATCGCCATACTGCTCCAGAAGATGACAGCCAAAGGCGAGCATTATCTGATCGACAAAAAAACGGCTTGTCTCACGCGGATGGTCAAAGGTTGGAAGGAGCGTTCTAGCCAGACTGGCTGTTATTGGGTCAATAATACCCGGTTGGCAGGACAGATTCTCAACACGGCAAAGCCCCTCCTCCTTGGCAAGCAAATCCAGCGAGGTGCGAGGGATATAAAAGCTGACGGCTTCGTAAGGATAGAAGACACGTATTCTGAACTCACGGGTCAGATTGGAGGCCCACATGGAATTTGCTGTAAATCTGCCTGCAGCGAAAGGACGTCCTTTACTCCACAGTTCATGATACGGTATATCGCTCAGAATGACCGTTGTAATAAAGGTATCTTCCGTGCGAACCGGTGCTGCCAAACCGATCTGTTTCGAGCTACAGACAACGTGAGTGGATGCAATTTGCGGTCCCCGCAGCGAGTGCGTTGTCAGCAACGGAGCCGTATCGAGTCCAAGGCTGTGAACAATCACATCGCCATAGCGCCGTTTCATAATATAGCCATCTCCTTTATTGAAGCTAATTTTTATTCTGCCGTCTCCAGACCGTAGGAGGTGTCCCTTCAATGGCTTTGAAGACGTTCGTCAGATGACTCTGACTAGCAAAGCCGCATTGGGCCGCAATGTATTCAAGTTTGTATTTCGTAAATTTCAGCATGTCCTTGGCTCGATCCACGCGAGTACGTTGCAACCATTGATGGGGTGAGTAGCCGGTAGACTTCTTGAATGAATTGGTCAAATGCTGCCGCGAGATGCCACACTCTTTCGCAACGTCAGCAATCCGCAGTTTTCCTCCCAGGTCGCTGAAAAGCATCTCTTGCACCAGGCGCATTTGGGAAGACGTAAGACCGCCTCTCACCTGCGCCGTAGAAATAATGCGGCTGGCGCCGTATCGGGTGATCAGATGGTCGATAATTGCGAGAACTACATGATCGGTAAATAATGCGCTTGTCTTCTGCGAACAAACGAAGAGTGGAATAAGAGTTTTCGTCAAATTGGCCATTGTCGCGTCAATAATGCCATACGGACAAGATATCTTCTCAACTCGGCGGTAACCCTCTTCCTCTGTAAAGGCATCCAGCGCGGCGCGGCGGATCAGGAGGCTAATGGCTTCAAAAGGCTGGTAAACATGCGACTGAACGCCGTCGATTAGATGGCCGATTCGCAAGGAATCCGGGGAAAAACCCCCAGATGCAATAGGTTGTCCCCGGCTGAACATTTCGTATTGCGATGCTCCAGTCGGACTGACTGACACAATAAAAGTATCTTCCGGAGGAATTGGCTCCAGCAGGCCGGTCCGTTCCTGTCCGACCTTGACGTATAGAGCTGAGATCTGTGGTCCCAGTAGTGAGTGCGTTGATAATATAGGAAACTTGTTGCTGCCAGTCCCATAGATACTACGCACTTTTTCACCGTACAGTGGCCGAATTATTGTCATTTCAATTCTCACTCCACGGGATTACAGGTTGATGACCGGCAGAAAGCAGCACTTGTATGGCAAGGATATAGACGTTACCAAGCTATGCGTTGTTAGCATGGATTTGCCGTCTGTTCACACGGCGATTTACGGTTCTCTGTAGCGAACACCAATCAAATCGCCAGCCAGGATAATATCCACGCGACGGTTTTGTGCACGTCCAGAAGCAGTCGCATTACTGGCAACCGGGAATTGCTTGCCATATCCGTTGGTTGTGAAATTAATGATGGGCAAGCCTTTTTCCACCAGAAAGTTTCTCACCGTCCGCGCGCGATTTTCACTGAGGCGCTGGTTGTATTCCACATTGCCCACGGAATCTGTATAACCTTCGACGTGAACATCTAAGCCACGGTACTGCAAGAGAATCGCCGCAACTCTTATGAGCAGATTTTCTGCATTGGGTGTGAGGTTATACTTGCCCGTATCAAACAACACTGAGTTCAAGGTCAGCCGCAAACCTCGAGAGGTGTCCGTGGTTCTCTGCACAGCATTCAACTGTGAACGAAGCTGCGCTAGCTGATTCGCCGAATCGTCTACTTGAGGCGGTGGCTGCGGAGCCGATGGCGCGGCCGGAGGTGGCGGTGGTGGGGGCGGCACGACCTGGGATGCGTGCGGATACTGGCGAACGGTAAAAGAAGTTGTACAGTCGCCACCTCTCGCGCCCCCATTGATATCGTGGCCGATGGTGACATCGTATGTACCGGCTTCAAGCCCTGTCGTATCGACCATGGCCTCGCTGCTTCCGCCGTTCACCGAGCCGCCCGTAGATGTCCACGAATAGAAGACGTCAGGTTTCAGGTTTCTTGCGCGCAGATAGACGCGATCCCCGGCAAAGACTGCCGATGGCGTGACCGCGCATTCAATCTGTTTGTTCACTTCAGGCTGCGGGGCAGCGGTTTGCGGGTGCGAAACCACGCGTGGCCGTGGCTCTTCTACAGTGGCATATGCCGAATGGCCAAAACGGAAGACGACACCGCCGCTGATGCGAAGCTCGTTCTGGCGGTCGCCATTTCCGTTGGGCAACTGGGAAAAGTGATAGTCAACCTCTGCTGCCCTTATCCAGATACTGCGCGAGACGGCCAGATCGAGGCCGCCGCCCAGTACCGTGGAAAACGCGGATTTCGATTTGCTGCCATCAGGATAGGTGGAAGTATTGTAGCCGCGGATGACGCCAAACAGCGCCTGTCCAAAAGGCTGATACATCGTGTGGTTGGATAATGGGATCCGGAACCCTCCTCTGCCCGAAAGCAGACTCAGGCCCCGGTTGCTGTCGGGCATCTTCGATATCGCTTCGGCTCCTACCTCGCCCACTACAGCAAAGTTACGCATCACCGGTACGGACACCTGCGCTGTTCCTCCGCTCATCCAGACACAGTTACTAGTGCCCACGTTCCCATTCGTGTGCATCGTGCTATACATCACCGACAGATCCGGCGACGGTGCTTTCACGCCGGTGGAGGCAGGCAAAGCCTGGGAAAAGGCTGTCACACTAGAACCCGCTACCAACACGCTGGCAACTATCCATTTGTATATCTTCATTACACGTCCCTCGTTATCCCCTCAGCCAGAATCTGAACTGAGGGGACACTACAAGTTTGCTCAATCACCGACCGTCAGCGTGACCGTCTTGCTGATCGTGCTGTTAGTAACGCCGCCAGAGCATGCACTGGTCCCGGTTATCGTGACGGTATAAGTCTTCGACGGCTGGGAGAAGTGGCCTCCTGCACCGCATCCAGTAATCACGGCAGACCCGGCCAGTCCTAGAACAAGAAGCATCAGCAGCTTGCCCCAGTTCTTCCTGCGCCGCCACGCCGCCAGAGGAAGCAGCAACGCTGCCAACGCCAGAGGAGCTTTGGTGCCGAACCCGCTGGTACCCAGTTCCGCAACCGGCGTCTGCGCCGGCACGATAATTGTCAGATTCGCGCTGGTACCGCCTGCTGCCGGTGTCAATGAACTCTGGCTGAAGCTCCAGATTGCATTGGAAGGCAGTTCCTTATCTGCGAACGGCAAGGTCAACGACACCGGACAACTGGTGGCATTGTCTGCCGGAGTCACAGTAACTTTGTAGGTCGCTGTAGCTCCCGCTACTACCGTCTGATCCGGAGGCGCTACTGTAAGCGTGAAGTCCGATGTCGCCGGTGGCGTTGGCTCAACAACCTTCACCGCAGGCAGAGGCGCAGGGCTGTAGTTACCGTTGGCGTAATTTCCTCCGATCGTGGTCGTGCCTGCTGGCGGGGTAGTTGTACAGGTAGCTACTCCGTTTACCACAGAAACATTCGAACAGTTAGGAAGCGCCGTGCCATTCTGGTCGGTAAACACCACCGTACCGGTCGCATCCGTCGGGAACTCCGCCGTCAATGTCACCGGCTGAGTGGCAACTGGCGGATTCGGCGAGGTGAGAAGCTGCGGATAGATGGACGGCGGCATACTCGGAGTCTTCACCGCAATTATGGGCTGCAAAGGTGCCTGGTTGTAGTTGCCATTGCTGTAGTTGCCTCCGATCGACGTCGTGCCAATCGGCGGAACTGTCATGCAGATAGCTACGCCGTTCGTCACAGGTACACTCGCGCAACCAGGCAGCGGATTGTCGCTCTGATCGGTAAACTTCACCGTTCCGGTTGCATCCGTCGGGAGGTTCGCAGTCAGCGTCACTGACTGAGTGGCTACAGGCGGATTCGGCGAAGCATCAAGTTTCGGATAGCTGGTCGGCAAACTCGGTGTTCCCACCGGGATTGCAGGCTGCAGAAGCGCTGGGTTGTAGTTGCCGCCGCTGTAACTTCCGCCAATCGACGTTGTGCCCGCTGGCGGAGTAGTCATGCAAGTAGCTACTCCGTTCATGATGGACACATTCGCGCAGTTAGTCAGCGGATGTCCGCTCTGGTCGGTAAACGTCACCGTGCCGGTCGCATCCACTGGGAACGCCGCCGTCAGTATTACTGGCTGAGTGGCTACCGGTTGATTAGGAACAGCCGTGAGCATCGGATAGTGGATCGGCGTTGTTGGCAGATCCACTGGTATCACCGTAACCACGACCGGCACGCTGGAGCTGGACCCGTAGTTGACGTCACCCATATAGGTGGCTCCAATTACGCTGCTGCCTACCGGCAATATCGTGGTCGTCAATGTCGCCTTGCCACTCGCATCGACCGCACCCGTACCTATAACGTTCGTGATTGCACCGTTATAGAACTCCACCGTTTCCTGCATCCCTGTCGGCGCGGGAGTTACCTGGGCCGTCAGTGTCACCGGTTTGCCATACAACTGAATGCTCGTGTTCGACGACAACGTCGTTGTCGATGAAGTAGGCGCAATCGTCAGCTTTCCGGACTGATAGGCCACTGTGTAGTTCGCGCTCGTGATACTGCAATTCACGTCGTTCGTCGAGCAGGCTTGCGTGGGATTGCTGCTTTCCATCAACACAATATCGAAGGTCGATCCTGCCGGCGCAGTGGAGTAATCACTCAGGTTGCCGTTTTGCGAGGTCGCATAGACCGGAACTCCGGTTACTAGCGAGTTCGCGTCGACGCCTGAAGGCAGAACTCCGACAGCAGCCGTTACTTGATACATAAACGGCGTTTTCCCTGTCCCAAAGGTATGGCTTTGGTTGGATACGGTCACCGTCAGCGCAGCTCCGCCGTCCGGGGCCGACCTCTTGTTCACAGTCACCGTAACCAGATTGCTCCGGCTTGACGCATAGGGATCAGCGCTGTCTCCGTTGTAGACCGCCGTGAGCGAATGCGTACCTGCAGACAGGAACGGAGCCATATTGCCGTCCAGTGTCAGTGCGGCTACTCCGTTCGACACGGTTCCCACACCCAAGCCCATAATGCCGTCGTAGAAGTACACCGTTCCTCCAGCAATGGGATTGCTGGATTTGTCTACCACACTGGTCGTCAGTGTTAGCGTACTGCCGTACTGTTGCGCAGCGGTTGGAGAGACTGTCAGAGTGGTTGTGCTCGTTGAGGAAACCACCGTCAGCGTTCCAGGCTCGAAGGCAATCGTGTAATTCGGGCTCGTCACGCTGCAATTCGCGCTTCTAGCCGTGGTACAGGGAGTGCTGCCGTCGTTTTCCGCCAGATAAATCTGGCCACCCTGGACCACGTACTTCGCATGACCCATCAAGGATGTGTCACCCGGCGGCGGACTACTAATCAAACCAGTCACCGTGTAGCTAAACACTGGCGTCGGATCAGTGGTTGCCTGTGTAGCGTTATTGACCGTGATGGTCAGCCCAGCCGTGCCGCCCGACCCCGTCACCGGAGTTACCGTCAACATCTGCGCCGTTGACGAACTCGCAGCGAAGTTGCCAGCCGGATCGCCGTTATAGTTCGCTACAATACTGTACGTGCCCACGGGAAGCAGGTTCAGCGTAGTAGGCACCGCCATGGTCGCCGATGAGAATCCTGACACCGGGTCATAGGCCACCGGCTGAGTTCCCATCACGATGGTCGCACCATTGACCTGGGTCGTGAAAGTCACAGTACCCGTAGCGCCGCCCAGCACCTGTGCCAGCAATGTTGGGCTATTGACAGTCCCGTACGTCACCGTCGAGGGTGTCACGGTCAACGAAGTAGCCGTGGCTGTCGACATGACTACCAGAGGCACTGTAGCCGATGCCGTACTGAAGTTGGCGTCGCCTAGATACTTCGCCGTAATCTGATTGGGGCCCAGCGGCAGCGTACTTGTTGTGCACGTCGCCGTTGTACCTGTGAGAGCGACTGTTCCATTAGCCCCGCAGTCGGCAATCGGCGCACCATTGTTCAGGAAGGCAACGTAGCCCGTCGCTCCTGTCGGCACCTGCGCCGTAAACGTCACCGGCTTACCGTAGGGTGATATCAGACTCGGGTTGGAAGTTAGTATGACCGCTCCCATTCCGTTCTCACCTGGGGTGGCCTGATCAACCTTCTGGCTCACCTGGCCCGAGGCCGTGTTGTAGTTGTTCCCGCCCAGATAGTTGGCCGTAATCACATGCGCCGCCGCGCTCGCTCCCAACGCCGATGTCGTGCAACTCGCCGTCGAGTTC
>WQYS01000014.1 GCA_009781125.1 Acidobacteriaceae bacterium
AGTAACAACGAAGGAAGAGAGGACAGCAGCAATGATTCAATTTCTTGTACACGATGCGGCTGACAACGTTGGCGTGGCCGTCGTGGACATCCCTGCGAATGCGGAGCTCGAAGGCCGGATTCTGGAGAACAACCAGAGTCTGAAGGCCCGCTCGCATGAGTCGATCCAACTGGGGCACAAGATCGCCCTGAAGGACTTCGCCGTCGGGGATGAGGTCACCAAGTATGGCTGCGTGATTGGAAAGATCGTTCAGCCGGTCAAGGCCGGCAACCATGTTCACACGCATAATCTCAAGACGAAGAGGTGGGCATAGTTATGGCGAACCGTAAAATTCTGGCATACCGCAGAGAGAACGGAAGCGTAGGCGTTCGCAATCACGTCATCATTCTTCCCGTGGATGACATCTCCAACGCGGCCTGCGAGGCCGTCGCCAACAACATCAAGGGCACGATGGCGCTGCCGCATGCTTACGGGCGTCTTCAGTTCGGCGAAGACCTCGAACTGCACTTCCGCACCATCATCGGCACGGGAGCCAATCCCAACGTGGCGGCTGTGATCGTCATCGGCATCGAGGCTGGATGGACGCAGCGCGTCGTCGATGGCATCGCCAGGACCGGCAAGCCGGTCAAGGGATTCTCTATCGAAGGCAAGGGAGACATTGCCACCATCGCCGCCGCCTCTTACGCGGCGAAGGAGCTTGTGCAGTGGGCGAGCGAGCTTCAGCGTCAGGAGTGTGACCTCAGCGAGATCTATATCAGCGTGAAGTGCGGCGAGTCGGATACGACCACCGGACTCTCAAGCTGCCCGACCGTCGGCAACGTCATCGACAAGCACTGCGCCGTGGGCGGCACCGCTTCGTTCGGCGAGACTCCCGAGCTTACCGGAGCCGAGCACATCGTCGCTGCCAAGGCCGCCAACGAAGAGGTCAGGAAGCAGTTCTTCGAGTTCTTCAACGACTACACCAGGCTGGTCTTCGACCAGAAGACGAACGACCTGAACGAGTCGCAGCCCACTAAGGGCAACATCGCCGGTGGTCTGACCACCATCGAAGAGAAGGCTCTGGGCAACGTCGAGAAGCTGGGCAAGAGGACGAAGTTTGTCGGCTGCCTCAAGCCCGCCGAGGCTCCCACCAAGGCCGGGTTGTGGTTCATGGACACGTCGAGCGCTGCTGCTGAGGCTGTGCCGTCGTGGGCTGCTTCGGGAGCCGTCATCCACCTGTTCCCGACCGGACAGGGCAATGTCATCGGCAACCCCATCGAGCCGGTCATCAAGATCACGGGGAACCCGAAGACCGTCGTCAACATGAAGGAGCACATCGATGTTGATGTCTCGGAGATTCTTCAGGGCAAGATGACCATCGACGAGGCCGGCGATGTTCTGCTGGACATGATCGTTCGCACCGCCAATGGCCGCTTTACCGCTGCCGAAGCGCTCGGACATCGCGAATACTCGATGACCAAGCTGTACAGAAGCGCGTAGTACAGCAGTTGTAAGAACCGGGTGCCCCGTATCCGGCCAGATGTGGGGCACCCAGTCTTCTTATTTGCAATTTGAGATTTACTCTTTGACCATGCAGATCATCCTTCCTTACGGACGCACGCGCCTCGCCGCTACTATACCTGATGGCATCGGCGTCGATAGGATTGAAGTGCCCGAGACGCCGCCCGCCGCGGACCCGCTCGGCGTCGTCGGCGCCGCGCTCGACAATGTGCTTGGCGCATTCCGCTGGGAAGATTTCTCGAACGGCAAAGCCCGTACCGTCGCCATCGCCGTCAACGACAAGACGCGCCCCGTGCCACACCAGCATCTGCTGCCGCCCCTGATGGAACGGCTCGCCGCCATCGGTATACCCGACAGCGCGATCACTTTTTATATTGCCGTCGGCACCCACCCGCCGATGACACTGGACGAGTTTCCGTCCATCCTGCCGGAAGAAATTCTGAAGCGTTTCCGTGTCGTTTCTCACGATTCGGAAGACGATGACCTATTAGTAGACCTGGGCAAGACACCCGCTGGCACGCCGGTTTTTTCGAACAAGGCGTTTGTTGCGGCGGACTTCAAGATTGTCGTGGGCAACATCGAGCCGCATCAGTTCGTCGGCTTCTCGGGCGGAGTCAAGACGGCTGCCGTCGGTCTCGCTGGCGTAAAAACCATCAGCCGCAACCACGCTCTTATGACGCATCCAGACTCGCGGCTCGGCGAGTACGAGACCAACCCCGCGCGCCAGGATGTCGAGGAGATTGGGAAGAAGATCCATATCCACCTCGCGCTGAACGCCATCCTCAGCCAGAAAAAAGAGGTCGTGCATGCCTTCGCAGGCTCGCCGCGCGCGGTCATGGAGGCGGGGATTCCATCTTCGCGCCAGGCCTGCCAGGTCGAGGTGGGATCGAAGTACAGCCTCGTGATCAGCTCGCCCGGCGGACATCCGAAGGACATCAACCTGTATCAGGCGCAGAAGGGCCTTGCGCACGCCGCGTTGATTACGCGCCCCGGAGGCACCATCATCGTCGTCGCCGCCTGCCCCGAGGGGACCGGCAGCCCGCATTACGAGGACTGGATGCAGGGCAAAAAAGACTACGGCGAAGTCTTCGAGCGCTTTGCCGCCGAGGGCTTCCGCATCGGCCCGCACAAGGCCTACCAGATCGCCCGCGACGCTTCGAAGGTCCGCCTCATGTTCTGCTCGCAGATGGACGAGAACCTATCGCGCGCGCTGCTGCTGAACCCTGTCGGCGACTTGCAGACCGCCATCGACATGGCACTGCTGGATTTGCAGCCTGGCGAGCGCATCGGCATCCTGCCGCACGCCTCGTCGACCATCCCATGCCCGCCAGGCCCTCAACCGCGAAAATCACTGTAATCGCTTGAATATATTGATTTTATTGGAAGATTTTCTGGAGGCGCGGACAAAAATGCCGGAATGGAAGATGTGCCAAAGTTGCGGTATGCCGTTTGGTAAGGAGCATCGCAGGTTTATCGCAAAAGAGGCAGACGGAAGTGATAACCTCTATTGTATCTACTGTTACAGAGATGGAAAGTTCACTCATTCCAGCGCTACGGTACAGGACATGATCGAAATGGGCGTGCCGCACCTCGCTCACAAAATCGGTGAGCAGGCCGCTCAGAAGCAGTTATTGAAACTCGTTCCGACACTTAAACGCTGGCAGAATAAATAAGCTCATTACCAAGTTTCAAGAGGAGGAATGATCGTGGCAGTTTTGAAAGGTACCAAAACCGAGAAAAACCTGATGGATGCTTTCGCCGGTGAAAGCCAGGCGCGAAACAAATATACATATTTCGCGTCCCAGGCGAAAAAGGACGGCTACGAGCAGATTGCAGCCATCTTTACAGAAACAGCGGAAAACGAGAAAGCGCATGCCAAAATCTGGTTCAAGTTGCTGAACGGAGGCGGCCTGCCTTCTACGCCGGATAACCTCAAAGCTGCGGCTGCGGGCGAGCATTACGAGTGGACGGATATGTATAAGCGCATGGCGGAGGAGGCCCGTGCAGAAGGTTTTGCAGATATCGCATTCCTGTTTGAAGCGGTAGGCAAAATCGAGAAGGCGCATGATGAGCGCTATCAAAAACTACTGAAGAACGTTGAGGACGGCTCTGTCTTTGCGAAGAAAGAAAAGACCGTTTGGGTTTGTCGCGAATGCGGTCATATCATGGATAGTGAGAGTGCTCCGCGATTGTGTCCAGTCTGCAGACATCCGCAGGGTTATTTTGAGTTGCGCGTGATTAACTACTGAGATAACTGGAATGTCAGAAGGCACAGCTTGTCAAAGCTGTGCCTTTGAAGAGTGATTTTCAGGCGGCTGCGTTTATTCTCACCCGTGAGTAGAACGCTGCTTGAAAATCAACGTGATATTTTTGACTACCTCCAGAGCCAGTTGAGGAAAAGACAGGTGAAAAGAAGAAGCACAGAGAGTGTCAGGAGCAACGCCCTGCGTCTACTCTGAAAACCCGTTCGCCAATGAAATACGAGACAGGTGTCCGAAACCTGAGACGGCTTCTCGCGAAACAGCCAGGCAACCGCTACGGCGATAGTAAAGGTGTAAATAGCAACATAAAAATTTGTACTCATGGCGCTGCCGTAACAAAGCCAACCCTGTTCCACAGCAGCTAGATGCAGAATCCCGGCGCAACATCCGCTGACGAAACCGGCAATCGCTCCTCGTTTCGTAATTCGCTGTGTTGTCATCCCAAGCAGGAAGATAGCCCAGAATGGAGCGACGAAGATGGAGGAGATGAGCTGTACGTGCTCCATCAAACTGCCGAAGTGAAACGTCGTCCATGAAGCTGCGGCGCTTGCGGCAACTGCCGCTATTACAGAGATGCGACCAACGAGAAGGTAATGGCTATCCGCTCTACAAGGACAAAACCGCGCTGCATAGATGTCTTCAGTCCAGAGAGCGGCAAATGCGGATATCCTCGATGCAAGCCCCGCCATTAGACTGGCCACGAGCGCAGTGAACCCAAGACTCAGCATCGCCGGACTGTAAAAAGCCGTCATCATCAGTGGCATCACCTGATCAAAACGCTGCGAGTGGCCCAGTCCCTGAATCTGATGAAACGCGGCTAGACCGGGGATAACGACAATCAGTGAAATCACCAGCTTTCCAAAACCTGCCCAAAGCGGAACCTGACGGGCCCCGTCATCGGTTCGCGCGGCAAAGGCTCGCTGCATTTGAACGAAATCCGTGCACCAATAGCTGAAGCTGAGGACAAAGCCCAGACCCAGTACAACCCCTATTCCATCGAGCGAGGCACCGGGGGACATCAGCGGCATATTCAGCCACAGGTGATGCCATTCCCCGCTGGCAGTGGATGGACGAATGGCCAGATGCGCCGTTCGTATCGTCAACGGAACCAGTCCCGCCAGCATGACAATTAATTGAAAGACCTCGTTGTAGATCGTCGCTCGCACTCCGCCAAGAAGAACATAGACGAGAACGACAGAGGACGAAACAAGCACGCTGGCAAGAAAACTCAAGCCAAGAACAGCCCCCAGCACCTGCGCCATCGCATATTGGCATATACCGGCCATAAGCAACGCGGTGAGCGCAAGAACGCAGGCATTCATCAACCGCACGGAAGGTCCATAACGTACATCGAGGTATTCAGGAACGCTATTGACTCCGCTTCGCCGATAAACCGGCATCATCCACATGGCAAGAAAGATCATTGCGGGAATGGCGCCGATCCAGTAGAAATGGAATGCCCGTACCCCGTATTGTGCGGCCAGCGCACTCATGCCGATTATCTCCAACGCTCCGCTGTTGGCTGACAGATATGCTATCGACACGACAGCAACCGATAGCGAACGGCTCGCATTCAGATACGAATTTGCGCTTGTGCCCTTTCGCCGCGTGAACCATCCAATCGCAATGGTGGCCGCAAAATAGAGTGGAATTACGAATCCTGCAAATCCTAAACTGAGCATCTTCTGCATCTGCAACAAGAGCGCCTCATTTGTGCTTCTGTGGTGGCGCAGTGCTCTTTCGTACCTTCAACTCAGCGGGTACGGTAAAGTATGCTCCCACGCGCTCGACATCTTCTTTCGTATAGTTCAATGCGCGAACACATACCTCCGCCATGTGCCGTCGCGGAATGCGGACGGTGGTCAGTGGCGGTTGAAAAACCTCGGACAGTAAGACATCGTCCTGGCCAACAAGCGATACGTCCGTGGGAACATGCATTCCCAGGTTGTTAAGTCCCCGTATCGCGCCAAATGCCGTCAGATCGCTGATCGTCATAATTGCAGTAGGGCAAACCTTCTGCGACATCAGGGAAATTGCTGCCTGCTCTCCTCCGGGAATTTTGAAGTCGCTGGACCGCACCATGTTCGGATAGAACCTTAAACCCATCTGTTCAACAGCGGCGCGGAATGCATCGAGGCGAACCTTTGAGGTCCGCAGACCTTCGATGCCGCCGATGTACCCAAGTCGTTTATGGCCGAGCTGCTTCAGGTGGCAGACCGCCTCCAAATATCCTTTCTCATAATCGATGGAAACGTCGCTCAATCCCTCCCGAACCATGCGCCGGTCAATCGTTACCAGAGGAACTTTATGGAGAAACAGCGGTTCAATATCCTGCGTATCGAATTCCGACGCCATAAAGACAGCACCATCAACACTGCGCGTCAGCATCCTGCGCACCGACCGGGCAAGCGTTTCGCGGGACTGCATGCTGGTCAGCAGAATTTCATGATCGATCTCGGCAAGAACCTCTTCGAGTTCAGCCAGAAACTCTGAAAAGAATGGATTCTTAATGTCGGGGATAATCAGGCCATAGGTCTTGCTGAGACCATATTTCAGGGCCTTTGCTACTGTGTTCGGGACGAAGTTGACCTCTTCAAGTATCTTTCGGATCCGTTTCGCTGTCTGTTCCCGAACCAGGGGAGAGCCGTTAACCACTCGCGAAACAGTAGCGTGGGAGACTCCGGCACGCGAGGCTATGTCACTCATGTTCATAACGTCACTATAAATGCCGATTGTACCGCGGAACACCGGCAATTCCCCTGTCTGTCAAAAGGAATCAATGCAGTCCGAGTGATTTCTTTTCCTCTTGACAAGATTTCCATGCAACATGTAAATTTCCATTAATCTAAGAGATGTACGCGCAATCATTTTTCCGAAAGGCTATGCTGCGATGCTCCGGCAAGGAGTGTAACGCACGAGGAAGGTGCCGTAACCATGAAGGGGCCGGTGTAAGACTCTTTCAAGAATTAGACGACCAAAGTTTGTTGCAGGCGAACCAGGGAAATACCTTGAAAGAGGATAAATACATGACATTCAAACGTTTGCAAACCCTGCTAGGGGTGATGATGTTCTTTTGGGCGGCTGTGATCATGCAGGCTCAATCGGACCGTGCGACCATCTTTGGTACGGTGACGGATACGACAGGAGCAGTGGTGCCAGACGTGGAGGTAGTTGCGACTCAAATGGCAACCGGCGGGCAGATCAGAACTGTTTCGAATGGCCTTGGCTTCTATACTTTGTCGGAAATGCCGATTGGGCAATACGAACTGAGCGTTACAAAGACCGGGTTTGCGAACTATCACCAGACCGGAATCGTGCTGCAGACCCAGCAAAAGGTGCAGGTTAACATCGTTCTGAAGGTGGGTGAATCGACCGAGACCATAACCGTGACTGCAACCCCCATCCTGCCGATGCAAACCCAGGTGGGTACAAACCTGGGCACCAGTCAGTTGACGAACCTGCCTCTTACGATCGTAGGCGAGCAAGGCGGACGTGACGTCGTTGCACTCATGCAGTCGGTTACTCCTAACCAGGGTGGTGGCAGTTTTACGATCTCTATTGCCGGAAGCCAGCAACATGCAACTGCCGTGAACATTGATGGGACCTCAGCCGATTCGGGTATTATCGGCGACCTTCAAGAGACCCAGCCAAGCATGGACGCTCTTCAGGAGGTGCAACTGAATACGGCCGGATTGAGCGCGGCTGATGGACGTACCGCCGCCGGTTCCATAAACCTCGAGATGAAATCGGGAACCGACAAGTTTCATGGAAGCGCGTTTGGTTTTATTCAGAACGAGATATTCAATTCAAATACCTGGACGAACAACTTTTGCCTGGGGACGCTCAAGTGTCCGGATGATCCGAGCAATCCAGGGAACCTGACTGCATATCGCCAGCAATACAAGCGTCCTTACAATCGCTATTTCGACTATGGTTTCAGCGCTGGCGGGCCTATCTGGAAAAATTGGTTTGGGCTGAAGAAGATGTACATCTTCGGCGCTTACGAGAAGTACATGGCAAAGAACTACACCATGAATCCCTTCGGGGGGACGGTTCCAACAGAGAAGATGCTTTCCGGGGATTTCAGTGAGTTGCTGGTTCCCGCGGCTAAAGCGAATTGGAAAAGCTCATCCAATCCTAACGGATGTACGACCATACCCTGCCTGATACCCGGCAAGACGGACGCGATCGGGAACCCGATCTACTACGGCTCGATCTTCAGCCGGAGCGGACTGGTCGCTCCCGGCAATGTGATGACAGATCCGATAAGTCCCCTCTCCCAGAAAATCGTTGACATCTATAGGAAGTACTATGCGCCGACACGTGCAGGGACAACGGGTAATTTTCCAGCGCTGGTATCTTGGCAACCCCTTCAACATCAGGATCAGTTCAGCCTCAAGTACGATTGGTGGGTAACGGATAACGATCATATCGCCGCCTCCTATGTCTACACCCACCGCATACGCGATTGTCAGGTGGGAGGCTGCGGCTGGACCCAATCGCTCTGGCAGCCAGGAACGACAACCGGAGGCCCTTTGACAAATGGCCAGCGGCAGATCACCATCTCTCCCCAGTACCGTATAAATGAAACTCATACTTTTTCGCCAGCTCTGCTGAATGTCATCGCTTTTACCTATAACTCTTTCGACAATAATGGCAAGGCTCTGCAAGATATTGCCGGAACCACGGATTATGCGGACCAGGTAGGCTTCGGAAGCGTACAGAACTTCAAGTATCTTCCTCAGCTGTATATGAGCGGATCTTCCAATGGTCAGAGCGAGACCAGCATCGGCAATGCGATGGCTGGAAGATATGTTGCCTATAATGCCATGCTGAACGATGCCCTGACTTGGAACAAGGGACGGCATGTGCTGAAGTTTGGGTTTGAATACAGAGCTTTGGGGTTTAACCAGGACACTCCCGGAAGTGCTTTGACCTATGACTTCGAAACCACCACACATGCACCAACAGATTGGAATGTGTATAACTTTACGGGCTCCGCGTTTGCAAACTTCCTTCTCGGAGATGCAAACAGCGCTAACAAGACGACGCCGAGTACCCTGGACAGCCGACGGAAGGAGTGGGCGTTCTTTGCGGAAGACGACGTTCGCCTTACTCCGCGACTGACGGTACATGGCTCGCTTCGCTGGGAGCTGACCAGGCCGCTACATGTCCTGAACGGGCATTGGACGAACTGGGATCCGTCCGCTTCCAACCCAGTGTTTGGCGGTATTCCTGGCAACTACACATGGCTGGCCCATTCCAACGATAGCTTTGAAACCTATACCGACTGGCATCAGCTTGCACCCAGCCTGGGAGGTTCCTACAAGATCACGGACAAGATGGTGGTGCGCGGCTCGGCAGGAATCACGTTTGTGCCCCTGGGATGGAACGGCTACTCCGGGACCCCTTATGGCCAGCAGGTAGGCTATAACGACCAGAACACGGCGTATGCAGTGGGGAACCAGCAACCCTCATTCCAATGGGACGATCAGATCTTTCCCGCAACATATACCAAGGCTGCCGGCCCCGATCCTGCCAACGTCGCGTATCAGTCCGTCTGGGGGCCTTCGTACGTCGATCCTAAGACCCGCATGTTGGGATTTACCGAGAATTGGTACGCTGCATTTGAGTATCAACTTCCCGCGAATACTCTGATTGAGGTCTCCTATCTTGGGAACAGCGGACGCAACCTGCACGACGGGAACCTGGTTCCATATAATTTCCCGACCTGGAGCACGTACCAATCCCATCTTCTAGCCGCCCCAGGCCACATGAATGACTGGGTCTACGACAACGGTTCCGCCCAGGCGGCAGGCGTGACCATGCCATATCCTGGATTCGCAGGAAACGCATGGATGGCGTTCTCTCCGTTCCCGCAGACACGATCAGTCGCCTGGTCGCCTGTCTTTTTCACGAATTCGCCCATTGGACAGTCGGGATACAACGCATTTACTGTCCAGGCGAAGAAACCGCGCGGAACCCTGAATCTCGACCTCAGCTATAACTGGAACAGAGTCACAGGCAATACGGGTACCACATTTATTGACGTTTGGGGAAATGGAAACTACTGGTACCAGGATCCCTACAAGTACAGAGAGGAAGCCAAGGTTCCGCAGACGTATCAGTCAGTCAAGGGATACGTGACTTACACGCTTCCGCTGGGCCGGGGGCAGCGATTCCTCTCCGGCTCCGGGCGTCTGGTAAATACGCTGGTGAGCGGATGGCAAGGAACTGCTGTTGTGTCGTATGGCAACGGTAGCCAGAACTGGGCAGTGGGCTCGTCGAACCCATATCCGGGATGGAGCGCCTTGTACACTGACGTAAAGCCTGGAGCCAGCTTCAAGAATCACTTCAAGCGCTATGATCCTACGTGGAACCCGACGGACCCTGGATCCGGGGATGGTGCGGACAGCCTTTTCGTGGACCCGAGTAACTTCTCGAATCCGGCGGTCGGTCAATTGGGCAATAGTCCCAGAATCTTCCCCCATTGGCGTGGCTGGGCGAAACCATCGGAAAACGCGAGCGTGGTGAAGAAGACACGCTTTGGTTCAGATAACCAGTATGCGGTGACGATTCGTGCAGACTTCATGAACGTTCTTAATCGCCATTACTGGGGTAATACGGATAACACAGGTGCCTACGAGTCGAACTTCGCCAGCCCCTATTTCGGCCATGTTGACGGCGTCAGCGGAAGCCGCACCGGGCAACTTGGCGCACGCTTCGAGTGGTAACTCCGGAAAATTGCGGATGGCTGATATTAGCGTCCGCAATTCGAAGCGATTATCGTTCGAAAATATGTTCATCAGTTTTCAGTGATTGCAAACGGGAGCAACACAGCAAACAAGGAGCAAGCAAATGACGTTCTGCAAATCTTTATCTATCGTGGAGCAAAGACCTCCAATTGAAAGAGGCCGGTTTTTCTTCGTCGTACTCGCTATGATTGTCTCTTGGAATCTGCTGGTTCTTGCAGGTTGCGGCGGCGTGGGTTCGCCGAATGTGGCTTCGGTTTCACTGCAGATATCACCAGTCTCCGCGCAGGCTGGCAGCACCGTTCAGGCATACTGCTCCGCAGCGCTGACCAATAAACTGACAACCAACGGCCCGTGCGTATACACCTCGGATAACCCTTCGGTTGCAACCGTGGACTCAGATGGCGTTATTACCGCCGTTTCTGAAGGCGTTGCAGGAATCACTGCCAGCAAGGGCGGGGTATCTTCCACTACGGTGGTGTTTACGGTCATGGGCGCTCCTCCTCCTCCTCCCATGCCCGACCTGACTATTATTTCAGCCTCCTACGACCCAGCAACGCAGCTCTTTACCGCCGTGGTGAAGAACATAGGCACCGCCGCAACACCTCTCGGCACAATACCCGGCAGTACCAGCTCGTATTATATTGGCATCGATTTTGAGGTTAATGGAGCAGACATTGGCATATGGGCGAGCGCAAGTAATACTTTCTCTTTAGCGCCAGGTCAGACGATGACGATGACAACCGGTGATAGTGGCAACGGGGCCTATAGCAGCGGCCCACACTCTCTTAATTCCGGCGACGTTGTTACTGCATATGTAGACAACTCGAACATTATCGCCGAGTCGGACGAAACCAATAACTCATTTACATTCACGTATACCCCAGGCGGAGTTACTCCAACCCCAACCCCAACTCCAACCCCAACCCCGACGCCGACGCCTGTTACGGATCTGCCCGACCTGATTGTCACTTCGCTGTCTTACGACGATTCAACCGGCATCTTTAGCTGTGTGGTGAACAACCAGGGTGCTGGTGCAGTCACCAGTTCGTGGGTCGGCGTCAAATTCTCGGTGGATGATGGGCAGTACGCCAATATCTGGGGAGGCACCACCACTTCTTTGGCGCCGGGTCAATCGGTGACGATAACCACTGTAGCTGATGCTGGCGACGGAGTTAGCTATGGTAGCGGCCCATACACTATCGGTTCTGGCACGTACACAATTTCGGTTTTGGCTAATAATGATAACAGCATCGCCGAATCAGACTACAGCAATAACACAGTATCAATGCAGTACTCCACCGACTCGTCTGGCTCGCCTGACCTGATTATCACTTCAGCATCCTACGATCCTGTAACGCAGCTCTTTTCCGTCTTGCTGTACAACCAGGGCAGCGCCGCATTCAACAGCGCGTGGGTCAACGTCAATTTCTGGGTTGATGGGGCGGACCCCGATCCCGCCATTGCTAACGTAGGTACAACTACCTCTCTGGCGCCAGGTCAATCACTTACGATAACTACCATTGCTGATGGCGGTACCTTCTGGGGCAGCGGACCATACCCTATGCCTTCTGGCACGCACACGGTTACCGTAGCTATCGTTGACACCAACGGTCAAGATAATAGATGGGACGATAAGTCGTATACATTCACATATACCCCCGGCGGGGTTACACCGCCCCCGGATACTGGCCTACCCGACCTGATCATCACTTCGCTGTCCTACGACGCTTCGGTCGGTATCTTTAGCTGCGTGGTGAACAACCAGGGTACCGCCGCAGTCCCCAGCTCGTGGATTGGCGTCAAATTCTCGGTAGATGATGGACAGGACCCCAATATCTGGGGAGGCACTAACACCTCTTTGGCGCCGGGGCAATCGGTGACGATAACCACCGTTGCTGATGCAGGTGACGGAGTTAGCTATGGTAGTGGCCCCTACACTATCGGTTCTGGTACTTACACAATTTCCGCATTGGCCAACAACGACAGTAGTATCACCGAATCAGACTACAGTAATAACACAGCATCAATGCAGTATCCCATCTCTTTAGATGGCCAGCCCGACCTGATTATCCCTTCAGCGTCCTACGATGCTTCAACTGGTCTGTTTACCTTCATGGTGTACAACCAGGGCAATGCCGCAGTCAGCGACACGTGGATTCGTGTCGATTTCACGGTTGATGGAGCCACCGATTCCGTCGCCTGGGGAGGTACAACGACCTCTCTGGCTCCAGGTCAATCATTGACGTTAACCACTATTGCTGATGCAGGTGACAACATCACTTGGGGCAGCGGCCCATACACCTTGCCCTCCGGTACGCACACAATTACCGCAACAATCACAAACACCGGCGGTCCCCAATTAAACTGGAACAATAAGTCATATACATTCACGTATCCTCCGGGTGCTCAGGCCAGCCTGCCTGATCTGGTTGTCACTTCGCTGACTTACGATGCTTCAACAGGTATCTTTACCAGCGTAGTAAACAACCAGGGCACCGCCGATACTCCTAATACGTGGATCAGTATGAATTACTTGATTGACGGTGCGGACTTGGGCGTTTGGAGCGGCTTTACGGGCGTTGTAGCAGCAGGCTCATCGGTGACAATGACATCCGGCGATAACGATAGCACCACCGGAGCCTTTAGCAGCGGCCCATACACTCTCAGTCCCGGTGTGCATACAATTGCCGCAGTGGTCAACAACAATGGAAGTGGTTTCGCCGAGTCAAACATAGACAACAACACGCTTTCAGAACAGATATGGGCCGGAGCTGCGTCGAGAGCTGCGGATTTCCAACATATCTGGGGAGCGGCTGGTCATGCTGGCGGATATAGCACTATCAAGTTAGCCGCTGACATCCAATACACAGGCATACAACAATGGCGTGACGGAATTTCAGATGCCTCCAGCGGACCTTTCCAGGTGATTGCGTCTCAAGGTCTCAAGTTCACAGCTATGCCATGGTACACAGATAGCAGTCAGGAGACGATTGATATTCCCATGGTGATCAGTAATTTGAAAATCATGGCTAACCAGGGAGTGCTCGGAGCAATCGAAGGCCTGAATGAACCCATAGGGAATCCTATTACCTATATGGGGCAGTCGTCTTCCACTGGTACATTTGTGCCAGTTGCTGCGTGGATGCGCGACTTTTATGCCGCAGTGAAGGCAGATTCAGTTCTTCAAAATTACCCCGTCTATGGTGCGACGCTTGTCGGCGGAGAACCGGATAATGTCGGTCTGCAATTTCTAACTATTCCAACTCCCGCGCCGGCAGGTGTCGATACGACATTTCCTGCTGGTACCACATTTGCGGATTACGCAAATGGGCACGTCTATCCGCTTAATCTGGGAGGTGCGCAGACGATTGCTGAAGGGACGGATTACCTTCAGAAGCAACTCGCCAGCGACTACGTTTCTACATGGCGCGGATTCCCCGGTTATACACAGGAGCAAGCGAATGCTCTGCCCAAAGTCATTACGGAATTCGGTTTTCAGATTGGGTCTCCTGTTCCAAATGGGACGGTGGTCGATCAAACTACAGCCGGTAAAAATATAGTTACCGGTCTTCTCAATGCCTATGTCGATGGCTATCAGCTCGCTGCAGTCTACACGTTTTATCCTTGGAGTGGAGATACTGGCTGGAGTATCTACTCCAATCCTGGATATCCACTTCCTGCCGCAACCTACATGCACAATCTATCCGTGCCGATATCAGATACAGCTGCGAGTGCAAGGACATTTACCACTGGAAGTCTCGCTTACACTCTAAGCGGTATGCCGTCTACGGCAACATCGCTGCTGCTGCAAAAATCCAATGGCCAGTTCGAACTCGTAATCTGGAACAATATTACGAATTGGGATGTGGCTGCCGGAACTCCGATTACGATCGCTCCGACGGATGTGACTGTAAATCTGGGAATTTCAGCCTCACAAGTAAATGTGTACGACGTAACTTCTGGAACAACAGCAACCCCGGTCCAAACCTTGACGGACACCGATACAGTAACTGTTCCTCTCAGTGATTATCCGATGGTAATTGAGGTCACACAATGAGGAGATGCCATTGCCAGCCGGATGGAAAGCGTGTCTTTGTGGCCATCTAGTGAGTAGGGCTATACGTGATGAAATGACTGGTCGTGTCCACAGGTTTGCAAGTGGACACGGCCAGTTTGAAATAAGGGACACAAATGGTAACAAGGCGGGAAGCGCTCCAACTCATACCGGGAACTATAGAATATTTCTCATCTACTACCATAAAATTGCAATCGATAGATGAAAATAGTTTGCAAGCGAAGGAACCAGAACCAACAGCAGAAGCACCTATAAATTTCCGATGGAGCACTCCAAAGTGGCATATTTCGCTCGATCAGGATGGTCTAATCACAAGGATTAATCATCCGGCTGACAAGTATTCTATGAACTGGGTCCGTGAGGGTGAACAATGGGGACTCGGAATGACGCTTACAGATGGCAAACTTACCCGATGGAGGCCTCCGGTTTTATATAAGGACAAAGGCAATCTAGTGATTGTCAGCGAGTACAACCAAGATAAGTTTGGCGTAAAAGTACGTCGTGAGATTACGGAAGCAGGGCAACTGAATGAGTCCTATACATTCGTGAATCATGGAGATTCACCTGTGGACTTTGCGGAGGGCGATCTTGGTATTCGCATTCCACTTCCGGATAATTATCCAGACTCAGCCACCTGTCTGACAAATCGATGTAACGCTCACATCTGGACAGGTGGCGGCGTTAGCTATATTGTAGCAATCCGCATGGGGGGCACGGCTCCGCACCTTGGTGTTGTGCTGACAAGTGGAAGCCTTGCATCGTACAGTATTACCGACAGACCATGGAATTCTAATGATCGTGGTATCTTTGTTCTTCACCCGGGCAGTTTCTCGTTGCCTTCTCATGGGCAACAAACTTTCAATTTGAAAACGTTTTGGCACACAGGATGGGAGGATTTTTTCAAGCAGGCGTCGGGTATTCATGGCTTTATACGGTTGAGCGCCGATCATTACACAGTATCCAAAGGAGATACAATTCAGCTTCGTGCAGAGTCTGCATCCTTCTCTTCATCACCCCAGCTCATGCTGGATGGCAAGGCAATTCCGTTCGCGCGAGGCCCGGGAACTTTAACAGCTTCTATAACTCTGCAAAGAACTGGAGAACATACGGTTAAAGTGATAAGCGATGGTAGTCAAACCTACCTTCGTGCCTTGGTTACTGAGGATCCGTTGAGGTTGATTGAAGCACGTGCTACCTTCATTGTTAACAAACAACAATGCAATGACCAAGCCAGCCCTCACTACGGAAGTTATCTTGTTTACGATAATGAGACTCATTTGCAGAGTTACAGTCAGGTTGCCGATCACAACGCAGGACGCGAGCGCGTCGGGATGGGAGTTCTGATTGCATTGTTTCTTCCACTGTGTAAAGATGTTGCACTAAAACGAGAACTAGCGCAGAGCCTGGACCGCTATTGGAAGTTCGTGACGACAAAGCTTCAGGATGAAGCGGGGACCGTTTTTGATGATGCTGACGTTCCGAGGCAGCGGCTCTATAACTATCCATGGGTAGCTCATCTGCATCTTGCCATGTTCCAAAATAGCGGTGAGCGGAAGTATTGTGACTGGTTTCTGAAGACTCTAAGGTCTTTCTATGCCAAAGGTGGAGCCGGATTCTATTGCATAGGATTACCTGTCTCGGAGAGCCTTAATGAACTAAAGAAAGCGGATTTGACGACAGAGTACGATGAAGTGCTGGCGCTTTATCAAGAGCACGCCGATGTGCTTCTCAGAGTTTCGACCGACTTTCCGCGAAGCGAGGTCAACTACGAACAAAGTATCGTCGCTCCTGCCGTGCAGATACTTGCTGAGGTCTATCTTGCGACGCAGGATAGAAGATATGCCGATGGCTTATGGCCGCTGCTCCGCTGTCTTGAGGCATTCAATGGCCAGCAGCCTGACTACCACCTGAATGATATAGCTATTCGCCATTGGGACGACTACTGGTTCGGCAAGCGCCAGTTGTATGGCGATACCTTTCCGCACTACTGGTCTACGATCACTGCCGTCTGCTTCGATGATGTTGCCCGAGCCACAAGGGATCCTCGGTACAGTGAAAGAGCCAGAAATATTCTGGCCAATAATTTATGTCTGTTTCAGGCTGATGGAAGCGCATCCTGCACAAGCGTTTTACCCCTCACGATAAACGGCAAACAGGGACGATTTCTCGATCCGTTGGCAAACGATCAGGACTGGGCTTTGGTCTATTACCTGATGATCCATGAGCGCATACCTTCCTGGAAAGAAGAGGCAGCCAATATCGATGTGGAATTGAACAGTTAGCATGCAACCATTTTTATGGGATATTACATGACTTATATTTCACGTCGCCACCTGCTTTCTTTTGGTCTGGCCTTGGTTGGTCCTTCAGCGATCCGTTCTGCATGGGTGGCCGAGGTCTACGTGTCAGATAGTCATGCAAAGGTGGAACGTCCGTCAAAAGAGCTGAAAGGATTCGAGAAGGTCTCGTTAGCGGCTGGCGAGACAAAGCATGTTTCGGTTCCGCTGGATGCGCGGGCGTTTGCATACTGGGATGTTGAAACCAGGAAATGGAAGATTGCTCCAGGCAAATTCACTATCGTTGCGGGAGATTCCGTAGAGTCGGAAAGCTTGAAAGGAAATATCGAAATTTCAGATGTTGCTGCTGAAACTGCGCAGTTCCAGTAAATTAGGCGGTGATGCAAGTATGAATGCACATTCTGGCACAGACCCTCTTCTTGAAAAGGTGAGGAAGAGTAGGACATGTGCTGGAATTACGGTCCGGTTTCGGTCCGCCCCCCTGCACTAAATAAAGACACGAAAAATTGCGAAAAAGGCACACTTTGCGAAAATCGGAAAAACCGTTGTAATCGCTTGAAATAATTGATTTTACTGGAGAAATTTTTGGAGGCGCGGACCGGATTCGAACCGGTGCATAAAGGTTTTGCAGACCTCTCCCTTACCACTTGGGTACCGCGCCCTAAAAGGTTATTATATCTCCTTTTATTCAGGTTTGAGGAGATATTTGCTCTTCGCGAACAAGACTGTCTGCTGCGGCGGGCGATGCCTCGCCTTTCCATGGAGCGGACCTGACGGCTCTTGTTCTTGCTTTTGGGCATTGCACCCGGCTGGTTTGAAACGCGCCTGCGGCGCTTGAATATCAAACATCTGAATAACTCTACAAGAAAGAAAAATGCTTTAGTACCTGAAAAGTAATATACCGGCTTGCGCAATACAGTTAGCGTTTACTTGACTATTGTGGTAAAAACACGACGGTTGAGAGGGCTGCTTGTAAAATTGTGTCTCATTTAAGCGCAACTGTTTGCCTGTAAAGTGTGTATAACGTTTTATCGGGTTTGTGTCGGGCATTAGTCCGGGTTTGTGGGTTGCCGTTCCTTCTTTGCCTGCTTTCGGGCGGAGGGCGGCATTAGCTTCGGAGGGATTAAAGTGTCTTTTGCTGATTTGGTACGTTTCCGTCGCGTTTCTCGTCGTGTGAGCAAGGTATATATACTTGCTCCCGTCTTTTTGGTTATGGGCATCGTTTCGTTGTTTGTTTCAGGTGCCCAGGCACAGGTAATGCTGGTCCCTGAACCGATTCCTCAGGCTACGGTCGGCGGGTCTCCTTATGGCCCCTACACTTTGACCGTGAAGTCTCTGGCTGCTTCCCAGCAGATTACCGGCTATGGTGACGTACCGTTGTCTTACGGCGAAATCCAGGAGTTCACCGTCGATCCAGGAACATGTACCGTCGGTCTGGTGATGAATGTGGGTGATACCTGCGATTTATCGGTGACCTTTACGCCTGAGTGGGTGGGCTTGCGGCAAGTGCCGTTCAACATACAGACCAGCACGGGGCCAGCAGCCAACGGAACGTTCCCCGGAGGATATAATATCG
>WQYS01000015.1 GCA_009781125.1 Acidobacteriaceae bacterium
CACCTCACCACTGTTGTAGTTCGCGACATAGACATTGCCTGCTCCGTCCACCGCCGGTCCATTGGGTCCGTCGAACCCGCTGCCCAGCGGAACCACGCAGTTGGCGGAGTCGGTATTGCTGGTACCGCTGCTGATACAACTGCCCAGAATCTCATTCACCGTACCAGCGGGATAGTCCGCGACATAGACGTTGCCTGCTCCGTCCACCGCTAAGCCATAGGGCCCGACGAAGCCGCCTCCCAACGAAGTAGCCGGGCAAGTCGATGGGGCCGTGGCGGTACGGATACAACTGCCCTGAATCTCATGCGCTGGACCAGAGTTTGTTGACGTGGCATAGACATTGCCCGCTCCGTCCACCGCCACGCCGGAAATGTAGGGAATGCTGACACCCAACTGTATGGCTGGACATGTGGAAGGGTCAGAGGCTGTATGGATACAGCTGCCCTGAATCTCCATTACTGCACCGTTGCCATTGTCCGCGACATAGACATTGCCTGCTCCGTCCACCGCCACGGCAAAGGGTTGGCCAATGTAAATGTTGCTGCTCAACTGAACTGGCGTGCCGCTGCCGTCAGAATAGGGAATCAACTTCACAGCGTTGTTGTAGGTGTCCGCGACATAGACATTGCCCGCTCCGTCCACCGCTGCGCCCCATGGCATACTGAAGCCGCTGCCCAGCGTGGGCAGCGTTGCGGGCAGCGGCGAGTTGAAGACCGCCTGCGGCCCGGTTCCGATGCCCGTGATGAACGCCGCGGCCAGCGTCGTGCCGGTGGTCGAGTCTGTCAGCGTCACGGCTCCGTTGCGCGCGCCCGCGAACTTCGGCGCGAACTTCACCGCCACGTAGCAGGTGTCTCCCGCCGCATACGCCTTGCCCGCCGAGCAGGCCAGCGAAGCCGGAACCGGCATCGACGCATCCACGGTGAAGTCCAGGTTGGGAGCGCCCAGCGTCAGCACCGCCGCTCCCGAGGCGTCGGCAGCCCCGGTCGCCGGGATGGTGACCGCCTCCACGCAGGTCAGGCTCTGGCCCATCGCCACCGAGCCGAAGTTCGCCGACGAGCAGGACGCGCCCCCGACCGCCGCCGGGTTTACCACCTGCGCCAGCGCGAAGGTTGCCGTGGGGACATTGGGGTTATTGGGGGTAGGGTTGTAGACCGCCGTAATGTTATGAACGCCCGCCGCGAGCGCCGTAGTCTGGCACGTCGCCATATGTCCTGCTGGTCCACCTAAGACAATCCCCACCGACTCGCAACCGGAGATGTCCGTGCCGTTGTCCTTGAAGGCAACCGAGTCGCCTGTGCTTGACGCCACTAACGCAGCCGTAAACGTCACCGGGTCGTCCGTCGTGGACGGGTTCAGCGATGAGGTCAGCCCCACAAGCTCGCTCACCACCAGCGTGTACTGGCGCGTGACGGTGTTCGGACTGCCTCCGAGTAACGCCATTATGGTGTCTGTAGCTGTAACCGTGAAGTTGAAAGTCCCAAAGAGCGGGCTACTCGCCGAGAGCACGCCTGTCGCCGGATCCAGAGTCAACCAGGAAGGCAGATTGTCCGCCGCAAAGGTATACGGGTCTCCCGGCATTCCGACGGCCGTCAGCGTCACCGAGTAAGGCCAATGGTAACCAGCGGGCGGAAGCGTCTCCGGCAGAAGCACCGGGCTGATGCCGATCATCATGAGTTGTTGCTTGGCGTCGGTCGCGTTCAGATTGTTGCTGGTCACCGTGCCCATGCCGACAAACCCGCCGGGAGCCGTGGGCGCAAAGTTCGCGTCAAAGGCGCAGGTATCGCTCGAGGCCAGCGTCGTGCCGCAGGGGTTGGAGCCGCTGCTCGCGATCGTAAACGGCGCGGAAGCCGTAGTGGCAGCCTCCACCGAGAGCGTGAAGTTCAGCGCATCGGTGCCGATGTTCTGCAGGATGGCCGGACCGTTGCTGCTGGCGCTGGTCTCGTCCACCGCCGTGGCCGGGAAGGTCAGCAGAGGCGGCTGGGCGCGGGAGATCTCCTTCACCGTACCGTCGTCGTAGTCCGCCACGTAGATGTTGCCCGCTGCGTCCAGTGTCATGCCCATGGGTTGGCTGAAATCGCCGCTTCTGCCCAGCGCCGTGGCCGGACACAAACTCGTACACCCGGCAGCAATCTGCTTCACCGCCCCTAGGCCTGCAGAGAACTCCGCGACATAGATATTGCCCGCTCCGTCCACTGCCACGCCTGCGGGTTGGGTGAAGTCGGTACTCAGCGTAGTGAACGCGCACGCGCCCGTACACCCTGCCGCAATCTTCCTTACCGAATTGCCGTTTTGTTCCGTGACGTAGATGTTGCCCGTTCCGTCCACCGCCACTCTCTCGGGATAGCGAAAATCGCCGCTCCTGCTCAGCGTCGTGGACGGGCACGCGCCCGTGCATCCGGCGGCAATCATCTTCACCGAAGGGTCGCTTGTATTCTGGTCCGTGAAATAGACATTGCCGCTGCCGTCCACCGTCACGCCGATTGGAACGATGGTGGAGTCGCTATTCAGTGTTATGGATGGGCACGTGCCCGTACACCCGGCGGCAATCATCTTCACCGCATGTTTGTCCTGGTCCGCGACGTAGATGTTGCCCGCTCCGTCCACCGCCACGCTGGATGGAACGCTGAAGTCGCCACTTGTGCTCAGGGTTGTGGCCGCGCACGTCGGGCATCCGACGGAAATCTTCTTCACCGCGCCGTGGCCCTCGTCCGCGACAAAGATATCGCCGTTGCCGTTCACCGCCACGTCATAAGGCCGGCTGAATTCGCCGCTCGCGCCCAGCGTGGGCAGCGTCACGGGCAACGGAGCGTTGAAGACCGCCTGCGGACCCGTCCCGATGCCATGCACCAACGCCGTGGCGATCACGGTGGTATTGTCGGCGGCAGCCAGATTCACAGCCCCATTGCGCGGCCCGGCAAACTTCGGCGTGAAGGTTATGTTCATCGTGCAGGTCTCGCCCGCGCTGTAGGAATAGGACGTGTAATAGCCATTCGCGCATGTGCCGGGGATTAGATACTCGTTGTCCCAGTCCTCTGTGAAGTCCCTGTACGCAGCGCCCATCGTCAGCACCTGCATCGGCGGATATCCGATCTTTCCCCCCGCCGTGAACGCAAACGTCAACTGCACAGTCGGCGACGTAGTGGTAGCCACAGGAACCGCGCCGAAGTCTACCCCGTTATAGCCGGAGATATAGAACAGAGGGCCGATGTTTTTCGCAACATAAAGACTGCCGCTGCCGTCCATTGCCATGCCATAGAACTGGCCGGTGGATCCGAATCCGCCACTCACCTGAAAGGCACAACCGTGATTCGTGCTGGTGCCGCTGCGGATACAACTGCCCAGAATCTCAAAAATAGATCTGGTGTTGTGCATTGCGGCAAAGACGTTGCCGCTGCTATCCACCGCTAAGCCATAGGCGGCATCGGGCCATTCGCTGCTCAGTGAGCTGCTCAGCCGCGTGGGGCTGCACATTAAAGTGCCCGCGCTGATGGAATCGCTGACACAACTGGACGGAATCTCACGTACTCCGCCATCTGTGTAATAAAGGTTGCCGCCGCTGTCCACCGTTACGCCATACATGCTGCTGCCGGATAGTAGCTGGATGGTGCAGCCGGAACCCGTCGTGCTAGTGCCGTTGCTGATACAACTGGCACGAATCACATACAATCCATTATTTGAATCTGCGACAAAGACGTTGCCGCTGCTGTCTACCGCTACGTCGAAGGGTTGACTGAATCCGCTGCCCAACGATATGGGGGAGGTGGCATAAGTGTCAGTGGCGCTGGTGTATGGAATCTCATACACCCCTCCTCCTCCTCCTCCTCCATCCGCGACAAAGACGTTGCCGCTGTTATCTACCGCTACGCCTTGGGGAGATGTAAACGAGAACCCGCTGGCCAGTTGTCTTGTGGTGCAGCTTGAGGGGTCCGTGCTCATGCAACCGGACTGGTTCTCAATCTCATACACCCCGCCGTGGTCCGCAACAAAAACATTGCCGCTGCTGTCCACCGCCACGCCACGGGGCTGGCTGCCTCCATAGTTCAGGGTGGAGACGATTCCCGCGTACCGGGCCGCCGTTTGCGCCTGCGCCATTGGGCCGCAGAGCGCCGCCAGCGCCAGAATCATCGCCCCGGCCACGCTCCACCGCATCATCCTCAGACCTGTCTCGCGCCAAGCGCCTGTCCCAAAACCTTTTGCCGTCATACTGTCCCCCGTCACTGATGCCATCAACTTTTTAACTCCGGACCCCATCCTTCGCGAAATTCCAGCGCGAGCGCTGCAAATCCGTTCCATTGCGAACAACCGGGCCCATCCAATGGAATACACTTTACTCAGATAGCTGCATTCTATTGCAGACATGGCACTCCATGTAATGCAAAAAACTCGCTTTATTGAGGGAAAAAACTCGCATTTTGCGGTGCATGTCCAAATTTATGCAAAACCCCGCAGAGAATATGGCGGCAACTGGCCTATGACGCCGTTCTTTGGTTAGCATGGAACTCACGGTGAACAGAGATGGCAGCCCGACGTCAGTCTTGCGGTGAAGCTCTGCTGCGCAGCTACAGGGCCGGCACGGATACGGACACGTCTCCGGTTCTGACCACGCGCTCGCTGGCAGGCCCGCAGATTGAAGCCCTGCGCGTCAGGGCGGGCCGGCGGCAGTTGGGCCTGACCGACCTGCTTCCCGTCGAAGACACTTATATCGTAGGCATCAGCACCACCGGAGTGTCAGACCACGAGGTGCTGGGCAAGGGCAACTCTCCCACCAAAGGCGGGTTCGCCGCCGACTCCATGCGCATCTACGACCTGGCCGACGAGCTGCGCATCGACGTGGTCGAGCCTTACGAGATCGTAGACTTCCTGGTCCCGCGCGCCGCGCTGAACGACTTCGCCTTCGGAGTGGGCTATCGCCGCGTGGGCAATCTATCCTGTCCGTTCGGCATCGTGGACCCGGTCATGGTGCATCTGACCCGGGCGCTGCTTCCGTACTTCGACCGCCCGCAGGAGGCCAACGCTCTCCTCATCGATTCGGTGCAGATCGCCGTGACCGCCCGCCTGCTGGAGTGTTACGGCAGCAACTACGTCTCGTTCAACGAGCGGCGGGTACGGGCCTCGCTCGCCCAGGTGCTCCGGGCACAGGAGATGCTGGCTGGCCATCTGGAGGGAAAGCTGCTGATCGCCGACATCGCGCGCGAGTGCGGCCTCTCGTGGCAGCACCTGATCAAACTATTCCGGCAGGAGACCGGCTTGACCCCGCACCAGTGGTTGCTGCAAAGGCGCGTCGATCAAGCCATGGACATGCTGAAGACCACGAACCTGTCCATCGCCGAGATTGCGCTCCGCTGCGGCTTCGCCGATCAGCGCCACCTGAACAGGGTCTTCTACGCCCTGACAGGAACATCCCCGGCCCTCTGGCGAGAGCAAAACTAAAGCATTATCCATGTCGCTACTCGACTGCTGCCGCCGCTCCGCTCTGGCCGCCAGCGCTCATCAGAAACGACGGAGCCGTGCCAGTCTCGGGGATCACGTAGCCCGGAGGCCCCCATCCACCCTGTATGCGCGGAAACTTCACCGGAGCCTCGTAGACAGGGCTGCCGGGAGCGATGCTGTACGTCCAGCCTGAGAGCTGCGGATCCTTCTTGACAGGGTTCGCGTCCGTGACCGATCCACTGAAGTTGACCGGACCGCCACCGAAGTTCCAGAAGACGTTGTTCTGCGCCGTAGGAACCTGATCGGCGGCGATCTCTCCATGGTAACGAATGAAATCGCTGAAGCCGGAGGCGTCGTTCGCGATAATGATGTTGTTCGTAAACGTGTTCCCCGTCAATCCGCCCCACTTCGTATTGAAGTTCTGGTAGGTAACGAGAGGCCGCTTTACATTCGTTCCGAAGTCGAAGATGTTTCCGGTAAAGGTAATGTCGCTGCCATTGTTGTTGTGAAAGCCCACATCGAACGTTCCCGATATGACGTTGCCGGAGATGAGAGCGTTCGATTCCTTGAAGTCAAGATAGATCGCGATAACAGCCCACTTGCCGCCGGTGTTGTTGGCGCCGGCCAGATCGCGGCCATAGTTGTTGATAATCTTGACCCCGCTGCCGCCAGAGACATAGAAAGCGCCCGAATCATGACCGCTGATGTTCACGTTGTAGACCACGTTGCTGGCCATGATGCTGTCGTCGTGAGCGCCGGGATTGTCTCCAGAGACGATGATGATTGCGGTGGTCTGAATGTTGTACACGACGTTGTTGAGGAAGGAGGTATGCTTGACCTCGCCCAGAGCCTGAAGCGCCGTGAACCAGGTCGAAAAGTAGCCATGAGGGTTCTGCCCGTCGCCGTAGGTCCATGGCCCGCCGCCGTTCTGGAGGTCATGAACGATGCAGTTCTTGACGGTGTTGTAGTAGGCGTTGCCGGTGGTCTCGTAGGCCGGGCCGGGCTGCTCGAACCACATCTGGTACAGTCCGCCGTGGATGGTGATGCCGCCGCCGTAGTAATTCTGTATCTGGATGCCGTCAATCGTGATGTGACTTCCGCCCTGGATCAGGATGACATTGTTGTCGCCCTGAAAATGAAAGGGTTGTTCGGAGGCGTCCAGGATAGCGGTGTTGTAACCGTCTGCCGGGTAGTACGACCACGTTTCGCCGTCATCGTCTGAGGTCAGCGTGAGCATCTTGGTGCGGTTGTAGACTCCGCCGCGAAGGTACACGGTCTTGGTGTCCGAGTAGCGCATGGCGTCGCGCGCCTTCTCCAGGGTCTGAAAGGGAGCCGCCAGCGTACCCGGATTTCTGTCGCTACCTGCGGGCGAAACGTAATACTGGGCAAACGCCTCTCCAGCGCCGCAAAGCGTAAGAGCCAACACAACCATCGCCACCAGTGGCAGAGCCTGTTTCAGGCGTATTCCGTTCCGATTTTCCATAATCTCCTGGATCTTCTGTTCAAACTTTTCCAGATACGAGTCCCAGTCTTACCCCAGCCGTAAATAAGGAGCTGGTCAAGCATCACGTCCATGTGAATTCTTGAAGAACGATATGACACTATCGGTCGGGTAGATCGGTGTCAAGACACTTACAGTAGACCCGGAACGGTTCTTTACAGTAAAGAACTTCCGCCGTCGTCCAAACGTAAGTCATTTGTATTCATATTTTTGCCTGGAATGCGCCAACCGGTGCGGAAGTCGGTGCCCGGATGTAACTGCAAAAATGATGGGGGCGAACAGCTAACCCGCATTTCTTACATCGCCGCCCTCTTTTCCTTATCAGTCACTCCGCCTCGCCTGCTTCAGCCGCAGGTAGCAGTAGAGCGGCCAGGCGTGCGGATGTGCGCAGTAGGGTATGTTCATCGTCAGGCCTACCAGCCCTGCTGTTGGCAGCGAGGACGCATCGAGCGTGTCGGCTGCCGACCACTGGCCGGTCCAGTAATCCGGATACTGCCGCGCGTAGTTGGCAAAGGTGAGCCGCCGCAACAGCGACATGGCGGCCTCGCGGTCGAAGGTCGAGGCTCCCAGAACTACCGGCCCGGTCAGCGAATACCAGAAACCTCCGTTCTCGCGCTGTCCGGCCAGGAGCGTGGGTTTGTCGGTCGCCTTCTCGATCTGCTTCGGCCCCATCGCCTCGCCCTTGATCAGCCGCTCCTGCAACTCCTTGTACAGCAACTGCTTGCGTTCCCGCGGCACTTCGGGAATGAGCAGTGTGAAGCCCTGCGGCTCCAGCCACATCACGTCTTTGCCCACGGCCTTGTTCTCGAAGTACATCCGGCTCGGAAACGGCCGCGAACCCCAGTCGTCCAGGTAGGCCTTGAGCAGTTGCGCGCGGTACTGCGTTACCGCAGCCTCCAGCTCTCGTGCATCATCGGGTTTGGCATAGCGGCGCAAGGTCTCCGCCAGATCGCCCAGAATGACAACCGCCATGGCCGAGTTCATATGCGACTCGGCGGTATCGAAGATGTCGTTGTACGGTTGTGAGATCGGCAGATAGAAGACCAGGTCGTTCCAATCCGAGTTCCACAATCTGACCAGCCCGTGCGGGCCCGTGCCGATGCGCTCGCGCAGAAAAAGGAAGGCGTCGCGCACGTGGTCGAGGCCGCTGCCCTTGCCCGCACGCTCCACCGGATAGTACGAGACCTCTTCTGTCAGAATCGACGCATCGCCGGTAGCGCGCAGATACTCGTTCAGCAGCAGGAAGAAGTACAGTTGCTGATCGCTGGTCAGACGTCCGCTGTGCGGAGCCCAGCCATAGCCCGCGTCGTCCAGCTTGATCTCGCCGTCCGGGATGGTGCGCTTCATGATGAAGCGCAGCGTGGAGCGCGCCAGCGCCGGATTCGTGTGGCACAAAGGCAGTGCCTGCTGCGCCAGGTCGCGGCTGCTCGCCAGCAATCCCCAGGCGTAGTCGTAGATGGTTCCCTGCGGTATCACGGTCTCACCGTAATACTCGCGCCAGATGGCCATCTGTTCCAGCACGCCCGCGTTCCAGCGCATCTCGCGGCGCAGCTCGGCGTCGGTCTCGCCGGCGAACTCGGGAACGGCGTGCTTCCACGCCTCGCGAAAATGCGGGCCAATAGTCTTGCCGAGCGCGCCGGTCAGCACGTCCGCGATGCGGTCGATCTCGGCTGGAGAACAGGCGTAGCCGACGATGCAATGGAAGACCTTCTCCTGGGCCGGGGCCAGCGTGAAGGCGGCGTGCGCGCCGATCCAGTCGCTGCCCTCGGCGTCCTTCTCCGCCGTTGCAGTCACGCCATCCGCGCTGACGACGCGCACGAACAGTGACGGCGGCGCACCCTCGAACCGCGCCATGCGTCCATGCTTCGAGAACGACAAGGGCCGAGGCTCCTGCGCGTGAACGTCGCACCGCGCCTCGCGCGGTTGCCGCACGACTGAGTTGGTGTAGCGGACAGGACTCTGGGCCGTGTATCCCTCCATGCCCAGTTGTTGATACGCGGCCTTCACGCTCTCCGCATAGCTTGCGTCGAGCGGCTTGACGCCTTCGTTGCGCAGCGCCACCGACAGAACAAACGCCGAGGTTCCCTCCCCAGGCTTCGACGACGGCAGCACGGAAAGCGTGCGCGTAACGCGCAGATCAGGCGCAGGACGGTAGCTATACTGCGCATAGCCCAGGCCGAACTCCTTCTCAGCCACCTGCGCCGCGCGTTCGGTGAGGCCGACCAGAGGCACGGTCTCCGCGCCCACCCGTACGGTTGCGCGGTTGGCTCCGCTCCACTCCGGGCCTTGATTCAGCCTTCCCCAGCAGCGCTCTCCAGTCAATATCTGATACTGACCGCTGGCATGAGCAAACAGCGTGAACCGGTAGTTGCCCAGCAGAAAGAAGGGGTCTTCGGGCAGATACCTGCGCGGGATTCTGGCGGAAGGCAGCGGAAACGGCACCGGCCCCAGATACGCATAGCGCGGCAGGCCTGCGGCGTCTTCGCCCCACTCGCCCAGCGCCTTCGTCTCTTCGGCGAGCCCGAACCCAGCGAGCGAAGCCGCCAGCGGAACTGCGCCTGCGGCCTTCACGAAGTCTCGGCGTGAGATCTCAAAGTTCATTAAGGTCCTTTCCGTGAATCAATATGTGTGGTCCGATTATAATCGAGCACCACTAGTGCGCCTCATCAGCCTTTACGCTCACAGAGAGGTCTATAATGAAAACAGCTCGGAGAGAACTGCTGAAGGTACGCTCCAGACATGCCCGGTCACGATGGCTGCTTCACAGCCGTTGCTGATCGCCACCGAAGTCCCGGCCATGCCGATGCGGAACTGCGCGGCCTGGGTTTTCTGCACAGCGTTTCTCATCCGGATAATTACGTCGGAGGTACGTCTGTGAATTTGCGCCGGATTCTTGCAGGATTGCTTTGCAGCGCGATGATTTGCCCGGCTCTCGCGCACCCCCTGAAAACAGCCGCGCAACGCACGACGCTCTCACTCGACGGACAATGGGACGTGGAGGACAGCGTCAGCGGCGATCAGATGCCAGCGGCCTACGGACACAAGGTTCCCGTGCCTGGCCTGACGCATTCGGCGGTTCCGGCATTCCCCGATGTGGATCAGTACCAGAGCCGCCAGTTGCTGTTGAACCTGAAGAGCCTGGGACGCCTCTCGCAGGCAGATATTGAAAGACTCGGCACGGCGCGCGGCATCTCGCATCAGGAGAGGAATTACTTCTGGTATCGAAGGAGCTTCGACGCGCCGGCACAGAAGGCCGTAGCTATTCTCAAAATTAATAAGGCACAGTTTGGCACGGTCGTTTATCTGAACGGGGTTCGCATTGGCGAGCATGACCCCTGTTTTACGGCGGCCTACTTTGATGTAACCAGGGCCATCCGCTGGAACGCTCCCAATGAGCTGGTGGTGCGCATCGGCGCGCACCCGGGAGTGTTGCCCGACAACGTCATGCAGGGGACGGACTTCGAGAAGAACCGCTGGACGCCGGGCATCTACGACGGCGCGAAGCTGATGGTCATGGACAATCCCGTCATCTCGACGGTGCAGGTTGCGCCGCGGCTTGCGGATTCCAGCATTTTAGTGCAGGTACAGTTGCATAATTACTCCGATCGCGCCATCACCACGCGGGTCCGGCAGCAGGTGGTTGAATGGAGGTCGCGGACGAAGATACCCGGCACGGCAGAGACGTCCGTCGAAGTGCCTGCCGGAGCCGATAAGACCGTGACCCAGACAGTAGCCATTCCCGGCGCGCATCTGTGGACTCCGGAAGATCCCTTCCTCTACGAGGTAAAGACGAGCACGTCAGGCGACAGCGCTGAGACGCGCTTCGGAATGCGCGAGTTCCGCTTCGATACGGCGACGCGGCAGGCCTGGCTCAATGGACATCCTTATTACCTGCGCGGCTCGAACATTACGCTGCACCGCTTCTTTGAAGACCCTGAGAGCGGCACTCTGCCGTGGGACGAGGCCTGGCTGCACCGGCTTCTGGTGGATATCCCGAAGCATCTGCACTGGAACGCCTTCCGCTTCTGCATCGGCCCGGTGCCCGACCGCTGGCTGGAGATAGCCGACGAGAACGGATTTCTGATCCAGAACGAGTATTTTGTGTGGACGGGAGCGCCGGACTGGGCCAATTACACGCCTGACGTCTACGACGCCAACGAGATGATCTCAGAGTACAAGGAGTGGATGCGCGATAACTGGAACCATCCCAGCGTGGCCATATGGGATGCGTCCAATGAGTCTATACTGCCTGAGTTTGACAGCCAGATCATTGCCAGGGTCCGCGGGCTGGATCTCTCCAACCGTCCCTGGGAGAACAGCTACAATCCGCCCGAAGGCCCTAACGATCCCATGGAAGATCATCAGTACGTGTTCTATAGCACTGCCATGAATCAGACGCCCTCCCCGTCCGACTTCAAGCTGACGGATCTGGAATCGATGCAGGGGCCTGCGCCAGACGGAGGACCCAGCAAATCCGGCCACGCCATGATCCTGAACGAGTATGGGTGGGTGTGGCTCAACCGCGATGGCACGCCCACGCTGCTTACCGATAAGCTCTATCCCCGGCTGTTGGGCAAGGACAATACGACGGAGAGCCGGTTTGCCTTGCAGGCCTACCTGCTCGGCGGAGAGACGGAGTTTTGGCGGGCGCATCGCCGATATGCAGCGGTTCTGCACTTTGTGTATCTCACATCAAGCGACCCCGGAGCGTTTACCGCAGACCATTTCCAGAACGTCCAGAAGCTGGAGCTTGAACCCCACTTCGAAAAGGCCATGGAACAGGCGTTCAATCCTCTCGGCGTGTATCTCAACTTCTGGCAGCCGGCCTTGCAGCCGGGCGAGCGTCGTAGTTACGCCATTTACATGGTGAACGACGAGAACCGCACCAGAAAGGGAACGCTGAAGCTGGCCTTTATAGACGCCAGCGGGAAGACCGCAGCGGCGCAGGAGATTCCATTTGCGCTGGCTCCGCTGGCAGCGCAGTCTTACCCGGTTACGCTGGACGCTCCGCCTGCGGCAGGGAAATACACGCTACAAGCCATCGCCGCGCCTGCCGACGACGCAAGCCACCCCACCATCTCGCATCGCGATGTAATTCTGCAGATGCCGGACAAGGCACAGTAACATTCAGGTAGATTGTATGCTAGACAGAACGACACCATCGCGCAATTCCAAAGGGACACAGATGTCCGAACGTAGCGACAAACAAGCCACACGTGCTGCGGCCATTCTTAAGGAGCTTCGCCAGACCGGGTCCGCGTCCGTCGAAGCGCTGAGCGAGAGTCTTCAGGTTTCGCTGGCGACAGTCCGCCGCGACCTGGAGGCGCTGGAAGAGAGCGGCCTTCTGCGGCGAACTCATGGGGGGGCCATCCCCATCGGTCCGCTCTTCTATGAGCCGTTCCGGCAGGACGAGTCCTTTCAGGTTCAGGTGGAACGGTTTGCCGACGAAAAGCGACGCATCGCGCTGGCCGCCGCCGACATGGTTTCTCCGGGCGATACCATTGCCCTGACCGCAGGCACCACCACCACCGAACTGGTGCGCTGCCTGCACGCCGACGGCGAGATCACGGTCGTCACCAACACCGTCAACGTCGCCATGGAACTGAGCGCGCGCAAGGACATTCATGTCTTCGTGACCGGCGGCCACCTGCGCGGAGACTGGTTCTCGCTGGTCGGGTCGGCGGGCGTGGCTGCGATGAAAGGCCTCTTCATGGACCTGGTCTTTCTCGGCGTGAACGGCATCGACGCCGAGCGCGGGCTGACCTGCCTGAACGGCGATGAGGTCGATATCAATCGCGCCATGGCGCGGCAGGCGAAACGCAACATCGCCGTGGCCGATCACAGCAAGCTCGGCGTCGTGACCAAGTGGCAGATATGTCCTACGGAGGAGATCGAGCTGCTCATCACCGACACGGGCGCAACCGACGAGATGATCGCGCCGTTCCTGGCCAAAGGCATACAGGTGCGCCGCGTCTGACACACGAGGATTGGCCGGATCAAGGCACAAAGTCAGGCCAGATAGCTGCGGCCCGCTGCGGATCGGACACGAACATCACAGACTCGGGATCGCGCAGAAACTGCTCGTACAGCGTGGCGGTGCGGTCAAGACCCAGCTCCGGATAGGCACGAGCCGGGCGGTGCTCCAGGACGGACCGGGCGTAGCGTTCATTGCGCTGCCATGCGATCTTGCCCGAGGCCGTGAACTCCGGAAACCAGGCCAGGCCGCCGTGGGCGCGAACTCCGGCGTACTCGAATCCGTACTGGCGGTCACAGAGAGCGCCGAAGCACATGCGCGTATTGGGGTCCGCATTCACCACATAATGAGCCCACCCCGGAGGTATGACCACCTTATCTCCAGCCCCCGCAACCACGGCGACGCAGCGGCCAGGGTTATCCTCGGCGCGTTCCTGTCCGTAGACGATGGCCGTGCCGCTCCATATCTCGAACAGCTCCGGTGCTACACATCCGCTATGCGGCGAGACCGCATGCACGTGTCCCTGCGAGCGGACCGGCTCGGAGCCCAGCGATCCGGAGGCGTAAAGCACCGCGCCAAACAGTAGCATCCGCTCCTGGAGGACGGGCCTGTCCGCTTCGAGGCCGATGTCCATCACGATGCCGTAGACCGGGTCCGGGCCGTCGCACTTCGGATCGCGCAGGCTGGGCCGGATGGCGTCAAGGCGGCGCATCTCGGGCTGCGGGCCGAACATGCCTGCGCCGTACTCGAAACTTAGAGTGTTTTTCGCGAGACGAATCGGCAGGCCAGGATCGAATGCAAGCGCTTCGGACATCAGGCACCTTCCCTTACATAAGCTTTAATGGTGGCCAGAGGACTTTTGCTCTCGGCAGCCGGTCGAATCCGGTACGGACCGACAGCAGCCGGGATGACAAACGTCTCGGCATAGTGAACGGTCAGCGGAGCGAAGGCGTCCGTCGGACTCTCGACGATGGCGGCATCGCCTTCGACCAGATTCAGCACGTTCAGATTGCCCTCCGTGTCATGCGGGACCGGAGCCGTGAACCAGTGACGCCGCGTCTCGATGAACTCCAGCGCGTGCAGCCCGGTGCGCTCTTCGCGCCATCCGTCTCCTGCTGCAACCGCTTCGTTCTGATGGACGAGGTTCTCGCGCACCCATTCGGTGGTGCGATTCCATTGAATGTTTTTGAGGCCGTGATCGATGTGGATGGGACGCGGGCGGCCATCGAGGCCGAGTCTGCCCCAGTCCCACAGCTTGAAGGTGAAGATGTAAGGCGTGGCGCTGATCTCCAGCACCATACCGTTGCGCCCGGAGCAATGTACGGTTCCGCCAGGGATCAGGAAATGATCGTGCTTGCGTGCCGGCCACACGTTCACGTACTTGTCAGCGGGAAACTGAATAGCGCCCGTCTGGGCCAAGCGGAGATCGTCTGCCATGGCCTGGGGATCGACGCCTGTGCGCAGGCCAAGATAGACCGTCCCATCGGGCCCCGCGTCCATCATGTAATAGCTCTCATCCTGAGTGTAGGTAAGTCCGAACTGCTCGGCGATGTAGCTGCGCAGAGGATGAACCTGCAGCGACAGGTTTCCGCCTTCCATGGTGTCGAGGAAGTCGAAGCGAATGGGAAACTCTGCACCCAGCTTGCGGTAGATGATGTCGCCCAGCAGCTCCTGCGGATGCTCGTGCACCAGAGTCTGCGACTGCAGCTCGAATACCCTGGAGCCGAAGCGCAGTGCGAGGCTGTTCTCCTCGGGAACGCAGTTGAAACACCATGCGTAGTTAGGCGGACCGTCGGGCAGGCTGAATTTGCGGCGCATCCACTGGCCGCCCCAGGGACCAGGGTCGAAGAACGGAACCAGGCAGAAAGGCCTGCGGCTCACCTCGGCAAGCGCGGCGCGGAAGCTCGTTCCGCTGAGCATCATCGGCTGCTGCGGCAGATTGCCGTCGATCCAGAAATCTACTTTGTTGTAAATCTCATGCCGTCTCTGATCGGCGGCGCGCCAGTCGAGGAAGAAGGCGCGTTTGTAGAGTTCTCCCGGAGAGTCGTTTGCATTCTCCAAGCCAATACTGGGAGCCTCGTGGCGGCGCTGGCGCTGCTGAATCTCCCAGCGGGCGACATCAACGTAGATCAGCAGGTCGCAGGAGGGCATAAGCAGCGTGGCCCCGGTCCCGATGGCGATAACGCGGCCCTGCTGCCGTTCTGCGGTGCTGCGAGCGCAGTCCAGCTTTGCCTGATCGAAGTAGTCGTTGAGCAGGACCGGCGTCATGCGTCCGAAGACCGGATCGTCGCCTAGAATCGCCGCGAACTTCGCCTCAACCTGCTGCGGCGAGAGCATCGCATCGGCGGACTCCAGCACCAGATCGGGCTTGAGGCACGCCACCAGATTCTGCCGCAGCGGTTCCAGAGCCACTCCCGGATAGCATTCGATAGCGATGCGATGCGCACCGCGGTGTTGTTGCAACTGGTCGAGTATCTCGCGCCAGCCTGAAGCGCATTCGCTTTCAGAGCCGGCAACAGGTACGGCTGGGTGGAGATCAAACTGAGAACGCATCAAAGACCAGCCTCCGCCAGGGGAATAGCTCCAAGCAGCGCCGCATTGGAGCCAAGCATGGCACAGCGCAGAGGCACCGTACGCCCCGGCGTCCATGCATGTTTGGCCACATACTCCTGCAGGCGTGGAAGAATATATTTCTCACGCTCAAGGACAGCGCCGCCGAAGACTACCACCTCGGGGTCGTAGGCATGAATAAGCGAGACGGTCAGGACCGACCAAGCCGCGAGACAATGCTCGAAGGCCGCAAAAGCAGGCGCATCGCCGCTTTCCATGGCTTCAAAGAGCTCGCGGAAACCGAAGCTCTGCTTACAGCACAACGCTCCCTGCGCGCCGCCATTCTGCTCTTTGTAGATTTCGCGGAGAAATACTGTAGACCCTTCTGTCTCAGCGCAGCCTAGATTGCCGCACGAACAGAGCCGCCCGTCCATAGTCACCGGAAGGTGGCCGCCGATGGTTCCGGCAAGTCCATGCCTGCTTTCGAGCAGCCTGCCACTGAGCATGGCGGCTCCTCCGATTCCGGTGCCAAGTGTAATCATGACGGCATCCTCGGCGCCCTTCGCCGCTCCGAACCCGTACTCGCCCAGCAAGGCCAGGCGCGCATCGTTTTCGATGAGGAACCTGCATCCAAATGTGTCCTCAAACCACGCGGCCAGACTCAGATTGGGGGCATCGTCGAACTTCGCATTGGTGGAGAGAACACGCTTTTCCCGAGCACTCACAATGCCGGGGAAACCCAGCACCACGGCGGAACAATCGGACCATTTGACGCGCGCTTCATCCGCCACTTCGGCGAAGGTTGCTTTGAAAACAGGCAGCAACTGAGCGAATCCGGCCGAGCTGTCAGCCGGGACGCTTCGCGAGGCGAGAATAACGCCATCGCGCACGGCTGCGCAGTTAGCGTGCGAGCCGCCCAGATCGATCGCAAGAACCGTTACAGGAGGCACGGCGCACCGTTCCGGCACAGAACCCGCTTCGAGAATCCCCGATTGCCAACGCCGCCGTAGGCGTGTCCCGCATCACTGGGCCAGCTGGCGAGGAAAACTAGTTCCTCTTCGCCGATGTTGATGGTGCGATGAGCGGTCA
>WQYS01000016.1 GCA_009781125.1 Acidobacteriaceae bacterium
CAGCGGAGTTGTACATGCGCCGGTGGCCGTCGCGTTCCACGGGAAGCTAGGCCCGATGCCATCGTCAGCCGAACCCGTATTGGGAGTCACCTCAGGATTGCTGGCCGAAACAAACGGGCTATTCATCGTCAACTCATAGTTGCCGATGTTGGTAAGAGTCACCACCTGCGGAGTAGCGTTGGTATACGGGTTCGTAGCTCCGACCGGAGTCGGCGTGGCAAACGTCGCCGCCGACTGGCTTACATCCACCTTGCGGATACGGCCATTGCCGCCATCTGCGATATATAGATTCCCGGCAGCGTCCACGGCCACGCTCCCATAGAACAACGAATAAGACGGATCAAAGTCTGATTGTGGGAAGTTCAATTGAGCATCGGTTGCCGGTCCGCCATCACCCGAATAGCCACTTCCCGACGCATAGCTGCCCGCTATCGTCGTGATGATTCCTGTTGACGCATCTACGCGACGGACAGCAGCGTGGTTACTATCCTGGATATAAAGATTCCCAGTCCCATCCACCGCCAGAGAACTGGGACCGGACAATTTAGCGCTGGTTGCTGGCCCGCCATCGCCCCAATGGTCTGCATGCGGATCACTACAACGGAGACATATGCCAGCTACAGTCTCAATGATTCCCGTCGACCCATCGATGCGGCGGATAATGGAATTGAATGTATCCGATAGAAAAATATTTCCATCTCCGTCCACGGCTACACCGCCGATCGCAACCAGCATTGCGCTGAGTGCTGGCCCTCCGTCGCCGTCCGCGCCTGATTCGCATCGACAGCCCGCCACCTTCGTGATGATTCCTGTTGACGCATCTACGCGGCGGAGAACATCATCAAAATTCACGATGTACAGATTTCCAGCTCCGTCCACAGCCAAGCTGGTGGGCCGCTGCAATTGAGCACTGGTTGCCGATCCACCATCACCCGAATAGCCACCTGATCCCGGCGTACCCGCTACCGTCGTAATAATTCCAGTTGACGCATCCACGCGACGGACAACCGAGTGGTTGCTATCAGATATATAGAGATTTCCAGCTCCGTCCACCGCCAAGTAGCGTGGATCGTCCAACGTAGCGCTAGTCGCAGGACAACCATCGCCAATCGAATCCGTCTGACCTGAACACCCTGCACCACCACCTGCTATCGTCGTGATGGTGCCTGTTGACATCGGCGCAGCTACCCGGCGAACAACGTTGCTGCTGGCATCCACAATATAAAGATTCCCTGCAGCATCCAGAACTGTGCCATTGGGAAGCATCGATGCACTAGTCGCAGGACAGCCATCACCTATCGAATTCGTCTCCGCGCCGCCGCAGCTTCCGGTGCCACCGCCTGCTACTGTCGTGATGATGCCCGGCGTCAGCGCTGCCAGCGGTCCCACGCCCGTGCCCCAGATATAGGCCGTGGCCAGGGCTGTCGGATACGGAGTGCTGTCACCGCCCGGGCCGCCAGGGCCATCGGAGCCGCAATCTCCCCAGCCGCCGTCGTCGGAGCAATCGTCAGTGCCGCCGCCGTCGCTTCCGGGTTTATCGCCATCGCGCAGCACCACCGCGCCCATGCGCATTCCCGGAGCCTTCGGCGCAAACCTGACTGTTACCAGACAGGTGTCGCTAGGACCATAGATCACGTTCGGATCGCAGGTCGTCGCAACCTTCGTATAGTCCAGCGACTCCACACCCTGAGTCACAACATGCAGTCCGTCGGTGGCGAACTGAGTCTCTATCGGAACCGTCACCGTACAGGTGCGGCTGTCGTTTACCTGAACCGAGCCAAAGTTATTCCCATTACAGCCAGCGTCGTTGACGATCTGGTTGAGTGTAGCCGATCCCGCATCATACACCGATCCCGCATCTGGAATGTACGCGCCCGTAATCGCGTGTATGCCGAGCGTAAGTCCCGATGTCGCACATGTAGCCGTAGCCGTACCCGCTAGAACGCTGCTAAGCGCGACCGACTCGCAGCCGGGAATATCCGCTCCCGTCACGCTGTCGGTAAACTCTACCGCTCCCGTTGGCGTCGGCCCCGTGCCCACCACCGTCTCTGTGAATGTCACGCTCTGGCCCAGCGTGGACGGATTCTGCGAGGAAGCAATCGTTACCGCCGTTGCAGAAGAGATTACCGTATGGCTGGTTGAAGCGGTGGCCGAGTCCAGATAATAGGGAGACCCTGAATCGGGTGTGTAGTACACCTCGATCACATGCGGACCAATCGCCAGCATCGTTGAGGCGGCGGTGTAAGTGCACTCCCCGTTGTCCGCGCTGGTCAGCGCGCACGTCCCCAGCGTAGTTGCGGTTGTTAAATCCACGACTGTTATAGTGCCGGTCGGCGGCGTGCCCGCGTAGGTCAGTGTCCCCGTGACCCTCACCGCATCAACGCCGTAGACCGATGGCTCCGGAGAAACAGATATGCCGATTGGAGGAGTCTGCACTCCCGTGCCATTCAGCGGAATCGGCTGCGTGGCATAGGGAGAAGTCTTATTCAGGCTGTCGTCCGTCACCGTGGCGGTCCCGCTGAACGGGCCTACCGTCTGCGGAGTAAACGTAGCCGTAATCGTGCAGGCAGCGCTTGAAACAAGCGTCTGCGGCGTTCCGTTCGGATTTGTCTGAAGACAGGTGCTGTTAGCCGTGTCCAGCGTAAACGGAGCGGAAACGGACGGATTTGCTCCAGCGGCCAGAGCCGGGTTGAAGGTTAGAGTGCTCGTGCCGATGTTCTGTATCTGAGCATACGGAGGCACCGTGTTGCTTCCACTTGTAGAACCAACCTCCGTGTTCAGGAAGGTCAGGCCCGGCGTTGTTGTGCGGACAATCTGCGTTACCGTATTGTCCACGCGATTCGTGACATAGAGGTTTCCCGCAGCATCTATAGCCAGGCCATCTGCCGACGATGATCCCGCAGGCAGGGTCGCCAACTGGATGACGCAACCGGCATCGTTGACGCATCCGGCGGGAATTTCGGAGACCTTCTCCGTGCCGACATCTGCGACATACACGTTCCCGGCGGCATCCACCGCCACGCTCCAGGGAGAGGTAAATCCACTGCTCGACGAACCCAGCACGACCTCCGAGCATGTCGCAGCGATAATATCGTCCGCAGTACATCCGGCCGGAACCTTTACTACCTGATTGTTGTTCGGATCCGCAACATAGACATTTCCGCTGGCATCTACCGCTACGCCGCGGGGTCCGTTGAACCCGCTTCCCAGCTTCGTTATCACGCACTGGCCGGCGTCAAAGAGGTCTTGCGTGCAACCAGCCGGAATCGTATATACCGAAGTGGCTGCCGGAGTGTCGGAGGGAATTGCATTGAGGGCCGCAACATAGACGTTCCCGCTGCCGTCTACCGCGACACTGACCGGGAACTGGAATAGTTGTTTGTCTTCGGTGTTAGTGCCCAGCACGACCGGGCTGGTGCATCTGGAGTCCGATGTGGGATTGGAAATGGTGGTACATACAGCCGGGTACTCCAGTACCGTCGTAGCGGTGTAGGACGCAGTATAGAAATTACCTGCTCCATCAATCGCTACGGCAGCCGGAGTGTTGACGTTGGCCAGCGTGGTGATGTTGGGACAGATGGAAGGATCGGCACTGTTTACGCAGCTTGCCGGAATCATGTATACCCAGGCAAGGGAATCCGCCACATAGACGTTTCCGGTGCTATCCACGGCCACGCCCCAGGGAGCGCCGAATGCATTCCCCAATTGCGTTGGCGAACTAAGCGGCGTATTGAACACCGCCTGCGGAGCTATGCCGACGCCGTAGATATAGGACATAGCATAGGGGCCCGGCGCAAAATCGCTGCTCCCGCCCGGGTCGCTTCCTTTGTCCGTGCAATTCGGTTTAGGAAAACCGTCATCGTCGATACAGTCATCTTCACTGCCGCCACTGCTGCCAGGCTGAACCCTGTCGAGCAGTTCCACTGCGCCTTTGCGCAGGCCGGGATACGTCGGAGCAAATGTCACCATCTCCAGGCAGGTCGCGCCTGCCGGATATTCCGTCGCCACATCACAGGCAAGCGAAGACGGCAGTACAAAGTAGCCGGGAGCCGCCGAATCCGCCGCAGTCGTGGGGTTGAAGTCTAGGCCTGTTACTCCCTCTGTGACTACGCGAATACTCGTCCCCATGCCACCATCGGGAACCGTCACCTTCACGGCGCAAACCAGCTTATCGCCCACATTTACGCCGCCGAAGTAGTTCGTGCCGCATAGGGCGTCGTTGATGATCTGCGTCAGCGTGGCGGATATCACCAGAAAGTTCGTGTCCCCGGAGTACTCCGCCTTGATCGTGTAGATGCCCGCAGGCAGCGTAGAGGTTGATACCTCGGCGATGCCGCCTGCAAGCGGAACCGCCGTTCCCAGCGCAATCGCAGGGCCGCCACTCGCCGGAGTGGCCGTAAAGGTTACGCTCCCGGTCGCTTCAACCGGGGCCACGGTGGCCGTAAACGTTATACTCTGTCCCGCAGGCGCTGGATTCAGCGACGTAGCCAGCGTCAACTGATCGATGTACAGCGTAATCTGCTGGTATCCGGCGTAAGGATACTCGACCTCTGCCACATCGTCATACGCGGTGCCCGACACCTGCACGAGGACATGGAACACTCCCGCCGCTGTCGGCGTGCCCGTAATCTGGCCGCCTGAATCCAACGTCAATCCCGGAGGCAGCGATGACCCGCTGGCGGCAGTCCACGACCACTCGGCGCTGTCTGGATCGCCGAGCGCTCCGCCCGAGTCCATCTCCACTGTCAGCGCCTGCGAGAAAGCCACTCCAACCGTGCCATTGAGCTGCGTTGGCGTGATCGACAGCGTGACGCCAATGCCGTTCAGCGGAATGTTCTGCTCTGCGCCGGACACATTCAGGCTGTCGTCGCTCAGCGCGGCGATGTCGCTAATCAGCCCCACTACCGTCGGCGTGAAATTAAAGCCAAGATCACAGATCTCAGAGGCAGCAAGCTGAGTGGCAGACGAGACAAGACACGGACCGGGCATGCCAGTTGCATTGGCGCTATCCAGGTCGTAGCTTCCCGCTCCCGCCGTCTGCAAAGCGTAGCCGGGATTCCCCGATCCTAACGGCGAAGTCCAGGTCAGCGGCATGTTCCCGATGTTCTGCACTATGGCATAGGGCGGCGCCGTAATGCTCTGACTCGTCTGGCCAACCACCGTACCCGGGAAGATCAGGCCCGGAGTCGTCGAGCGGTCAATTTTGCTTACGGTGTCACTGTTCGCGACATAGAGGTTCCAGACGCTGTCTACCGCCAAACCATAACCGCTGGTGTCGCTCAGCGTGATGGGGACACAGCCCGAGGGATCCGGAAGGCTGGCACAACTGGAAGATATCTCCTGCACGCCAGCGCTATTGCTCAATATGTAGACGTTCCCGGCGGGATCGACCGCGATGTCGGTAGGATTGGCAAGCGGCCCACCCAGTTGAGCGATGCAACCCGAGGGATTACTCGCGCTGGTGCCGTCGGCGATGCAACTGGCCTTAATCCTGTACACATATTTTTTGCCGTCGCCATTGCCGGCACCCGCAACGTATACATTTCCGTTCGCGTCCACTCCGACGCCGGTCGCCACACCGATTCCGTTGGCAAGGGTGACGCCGCAACTGGATGGACTCGCGCCGTTAATGCAACTGGTTGGAAATTCGGTTACCGTACCGCGGATGTAACTGGCGACAAACACATTCCCGACGTTGTCAACCGTTATGCCGTAATCCCCGCTATACACGCCGTTGTTCAGTTGAATGGCACAACTGGATGTAGAGTCGGTACAGCCTGCCGGCAACTTATACACAGCTCCGGAATTGTTCGATACAAAGATATTTCCGGCCCCGTCCACGGCCAGGCCACGGACCTGGCCTGGTCCACGGATCGCGTTGTTGCCGGTGCATTGCGTGCCGGTAAGAGCGCCGCTGAAACAACCGCCCGGAATCTTATAAATATCAGTCGCGTAGTACCCAAGATAGACGTTCCCGTCGCCATCCACCGCCGTGCCGTCAGAGAGGCCCAAATTCGGCACTGAGATCGTCACCTGCTGGGGCGTGTTCAAGGGACTGTTGAACACTAACTGCGGAGCCTGGCCGGTGCCGTAGATATAGTTCGTAGCGAAAGGCCCCGGCAGGAAATCGCTGGTTCCGGGCGGGTCGCTTCCCTTGCCGTCGCCCGTGCAATCCGAAGGCGGAGGACCGGGAGGGGGATTGTCACAATCACTGGGAGCACTCGGCCCAGGATGAATCCGGTCGAGGAACACCACTGCGCCCATGCGTTGGCCGGGGTACTTCGGAGCGAAGGTCACCAGTTCAAGGCAGGTCGCGCCCGCAGCGTACTCGGTCGTGAGGTTGCATGCCATCGAATCGGGCAAGGTCATGTAGCCCGGGGCCGCCGCATCCGCTGCGGTCGTGGGGTTGAAGTCCTGGCCTGACGCTCCCTTGGTGAACACGCCAATGCTCGTTGCCAGGCCACCGGCGGGAAGCGTCACCGTCACAGCACATACCTGCTTGCCGCCTACCGGCACCTCGCCGAAGTCCGGCCCTTTGCAGTTAGCATCGTTGACGATCTGCGTCAGCGTGGCCGAGCTTCCGGTGTAGCCATTGTCGCTGACATAAGCCGCCGTGACGGTGTACACGCCCGCTGGCAGCGAGGAGTCCGTAATCTGTGCCGTGCCGCTTGTCAGCGTGGTCGATCCGAGATCAATCGATGCTCCTCCACCCGCAGGAACCGCCGTAAACGCCACGGTTCCCGCAGCCGCAACCGGAGTCACCCGGGCCGTATACGTGACGCTCTGCCCTTCATACGATGGATTCGGCGTCGAAGTCACCGTGGTCGTGGTCACCGGGGATGGATCCACTGTGAGCGAGTAATTTTGCGTACCCGTGTTGCCGAGCGCGTCGGTCGCCTCCACCGTGAAGGTCTTCGTGCCTACCGTAGTCGGCGTACCCGAAAGAACGCCGCTCGCAGACAGGCCGAGGCCATCCGGAAGCGATCCTGTAATGACCGTATAGGTATAAGGCCCTGTCCCGCCGCTGGCCGCGAGCGTCTGCGTGTACGCAACACCCACTGTCCCGTTAGGCAGGCTCGCGGGACTGATCGTGATCTCAAACGCCGTGCCGTTCAGCAGAATCGTCTGCTTCGCTGGAGGCAGCGCCATGTTCATGCTGTTATCGGTCAGGTCCGCTTCTTCATGGACCGCCCCGACCGCCGTCGGAACAAAGGTGAACGACAGGTTGCACATCGTGCCCAGATCGAGGCTGGCGGCGCAGGTGGTGTTCCCGTCTGTTTCAAACTGATAGTTCGTAAAAGGCAGGCCAGAAGGCGCCGCAGGATTCGCCGATCCCAGCGCCGGCGTAAACAACAGCAACTCATTGCCGATGTTATGCAGCGTGGCATAGGGTGGCGTGCTGCTATCGGTATAACTGCCAATTGCCGTGCTCGGAAAGGTCAGGCTCGCCGTGCTGCGGGCTATTTGGTAAACCGTCCCGGTCTGCGAGTTCATGACGTAGATGTTTCCGGCTCCATCTACATCAACGTCGGTAATGTTGTTCATCGCCGCGCAGTTGACAGGGTCTGTCGTACAGTTGGAGTCCGCCAGCACGATAACGCAGCTTGCGTCGGTACAGCCGACAGGAACCACCTTCAGATGCGAGTAGCCGCTCGGCACCTGCCCGGGGTTGTCCGCGACGTAGACGTTACCGGCTGCATCCACCGCCAAGCCATAGGGGACGGTGAATCCGCCGCCCACCGTGGCTGGAGTACAATTGCCGCCGATGGCGCAACTGGCCGGAATCTCCTGAATCATCCCCGCTCCCAACGCACGGGGATTCCCGCTCGAAACGTAGATGTTCCCGCTGCCATCAACCGCCGCAGCCAGCAGACCGCTCGCTCCCGCTGATGTGAACAGCGTAGCGTAAGTGCAACTCGATGGAGTCGGGCCATGAATACAACCAGACGGAAGCTCATGCAGATCCTTGCTGGTGTTATCCGCCGCGTAGAGATTTCCAACTCCGTCCACAGCCAGGCCCATAGGATAGGAGAGACTAGAACCCACCCCGACGACGGAACATGCAGCGCCTGCGTAAGCGGTCGCGGTGCAGTCGGCTGGAATCATTAGAGCTTGGCCGCTATGCACTCCCATAAAGATGTTTCCCGCCCCATCCACAGCCAGGCCGACGGGCATGGACGAAGGAGACGAGGCGACCGGAAGTCCACCGCCCATCTGGGTCGAGCAGGAGATGTCCGAGCATCCGGGAGGAAACCTGCGCACAACGAGGTTGTTCGTGGGCGGTTCGGCTTCCAGCGTATAGAGGGTTCCGTCTTCTCCCGTTGCCAGGCGCGCACTTATCCCGCCAGTGGCATTTACCGAATCCACCACACTGGTCACAGTAACCGGGCTGGTGAAAACCGCCAGCGGAGCGGTCCCGGTGCCACGCAGATATGCCGTCGCAATGACCTTGTTGTTGTTGTCAACCAGCACTAGCGCGCCGTTGCGCGCACCGGGAGCCTGCGGAGTGAAACTTACAGTCACCGTACAGGTATCACCTGTATTGAACGAGGCATTCGCCGTGCATGTAGTGCCGGAGCCGGGCACCACACTGTAGTCCAGTCCGGTAACCCCCATGGTCAGGGCCTGCGGCGCGTTGATCGTGCCGCCCACGTCGAACGTGAAAGTCAGCGTGGTCGTAGGAGGCGCTGACGTCCCTACTGGAACCGAGTCGAAATCCGTTCCTGAAACACCGAGTCTTACTACCTGCCGGACATAGTTGGGCGGATTCCCAATATAGTCGGCATCATAGATGTTTCCGCTGCGGTCGAGCGCTATGTCTAAAAGTCCCCTGATGCCGGACATTAAAACGTTGATCGGAGTATTGGGAGGATTGCAATTGACGACAGGGTTGGGACCGTTGATGCAGGCTGCATCGTACTTCCTCAGCGTGCCGTCGCCTCCACCGGCCGTAGTGCTTCCAACATAGAGGTTTCCGGCGGTATCCACCGCTAAACTCCATCCGCCAGGTATCAATGGAGTCAGCGGCTTCTTCGCGCCATAAGAGTTCCCGCCTAGATAGGGAACCATTATTACCGCGCTGCTGCCAGGGCCATCAGCAACATAGATGTTCTGCGCCTCATCCACAAAGATATTCTGGGGCATATCCCACCCTGAGCCCACCAACATGAAAGTGTATGTATCGTTATCGCTGTGGTAAATGTACTTAATCACAGACCCGCTGGATGCAGTTGCGACATAGACATTTTTGGAGCTATCAACCGAGATGGCAACCGGGTCATTTCCCGGAGGCGTGAACACCACTGGGTCAGATCCGCAATTGGCCGGGTTTGCTCCTGCCAGACAAGATCCTGAAATCCTGTGTATAGCGCCGTCGCCTGGAGAATAGCTGGAGTCCAAAACATAGACGTTCCCGTCGCCATCAACCGCAGTGTGATCAACACCAGGATATGTAGTATTCAGCGTTAATACCGTACATTGACCGGCGGTATAAGCCTCTGCCGTACAACCAGCCGGAATCCTTACTACATGGTTCGCGCCGCGGTCCGCAACATAGATATTCCCGAAGTTGTCCACCGCTACGCTGTACGGAGTGTGGGGAGAAGTCCAGTTTCCCCCCATCTGCATGAGGCTGTTAGCGAGGCGCGCCTGCGCCTGCGCGAATGCCTGTCCACCGGACACGGCCGCAAGCAGCAAAAACAGTAAACCCGCAACAAGGCTCTGGAGTGAAACGTTCCAAGTACGACAATATGCGCTGCTCTTATCAGGTAACACTGAGCTGGCTCCTAACTGACTGACAATCGTTCAAAATGAATCACGTAACAACTGTCACTCGTTAGCTAGCCGCATAAAGCGGCAAGCATGGGCTGTACAACCAATCAGGAAAGGAACGACATCATCATCATTGCTACAACACGCTATCGACGACTCTGCCGTGCAGAAATGCGTGAATTCTGCACGTTGTTCTGGTTTTTCCGCATATCAGAAAAACCTGCTTGCATAATTCATTTTTAATAAAACGCACCTATCGCGTATTGGATATATGTGTTCATGTTTTCCACGATTACCATAGAAGCGACATCATTTTTACCTTACAGATGCCACGCCTTGAGGGAAGCAGATTTGGCGCATCTATATGCACCTCAGAACCGTTACCGGGAGTCCATAAGTAGACTAGGGATGTTTGATATTTGCTACAGGGTTGATCCATCTCTTGACGCCGTCATCCTGAGTTTCCATGGCCCTTGTGGGCCAGCGGAGTTCATAAAAATCGAATGCTTCCAGATACGCCAGACCTAAAGTTCTGGCGTATCTGAAAGCAAAGACAACCTATTGAATCTATTGCCGCTACATGGTGATTTTCAATTAGTTCCTAACTTCCGGTTGCTTATCCTTGAAGCTCAGGGGTAGTTTCAGGCCGACATAGTTCGCTCTTGGCTATCTCATCCTGATCGAAAATCGATATGCAATTACGCCCGCTGAGTTTAGCATCGACTAACGCCAGATGGCATTTTCGTATCAGATCTTCTGTACTACTGATTGCCCCTTTGAATCGCGGAGCCGTGGTAACGCAACCCACGCTGACCGTCACTTCGTGACTATCGGAAATCACCTTCCCCAGGTGGAGACCCACGATAGAAGCGCGTATCTTCTCGGCCACGCGAGACGCTTCCATGCCTGTGGAGTTCGGCAAGAGCACAGCTATCGTGCCGCCCACATAACGCGCCACATAATTGCGATCAACTACTTTACACACTGTATTGGCAATAGCAGACAGGCATCTGTCTCCACGAGCGGCTCCGTGCTGCTCGTTGTATTCCTTGAAATGATCTACGTTCAACAGGATGAGCGAGAGCCGCGAGTTATCCTCCACAGCCTTTTTCCAGTGCTTCTCTAAAAGAACCTCAAACGAATGGCGATTGGGCAGCCCGGTAACCTCGTCAATATAAGCCATCCGTTCCAGCTCTTTCTCCCGCTCCTTGCGCTGCGTAATATCCCGCATCGTCAGCAGAACATTCGTATTTTCAATTTTGCCGCCGTCACTCAATACCCGCGCGTTGATTTCCATATAGGCATACGTTCCGTCCTTCTTCCTCATGCGGACACAGACATACAGAGCGGTGGCTCCGGCGCTTACACGGCTCCGGAAGTATTCCTCGGCAAACGGAATATCTTCGGCCAGGATGAACTCTGCCGCGTTTTTCCCGTTCATCTCCTGCGGCTCCCAGCCTAATACCTGCTTGCAGGAAGGCGATGTGTAATGAACAGTCCAGTCAAATCTGATTAAAGAGATGACATCGGCGTTCACGTCCGAGAGCAGCCGGAAATCGATCTCGGCAGGCTCTGCGGCACCTTGCTCGGCAGCAGTTGCCGCGACTAGACTTTTACCGGGCGAATTCGGAATCTGTAGCCGTACCTTGTCCTGCTGCTTGGCCTTGACAAGACTGCGATATAACATCGGCGTCTTTTTGAACTGACGCACAAAGTTGCGGGCAAAATGACTTTGATCGGCAAATCCAGTGTGATTCGCAATCTCGCTCATGGAAAGTTCCGTATTTTCCAGAAGAGCTCCGGCGGCCTCCAATCGTTTCTGAATGATCCACTGGCAGGGACTCATCCCTGTTGTAAAACGGAATCTACGGCTGAATTGGCGCGCTCCCAGGCCTGTTAGCTGGGCAAGAGCCTTGACCGAGATATCGCCCGTGAGATTTTCCTGCACATACTGGATCAGTTTGCCATAGGCCGCAAACGAAAGCTCCAGTCCTGTTCGAGCTTCATTCTCTCCCGTCAATTGATGTGTCAGATGTATGAAGAAAGCGTGCAGGAGAGCTTCAAGATAAGACTGATTTCTGGAAGAATTCCGCAGCTCGTCAATAATCAAATGATTAAAAGCAGCCGTCTGTATCTCCTGAATCACGTAGCATGTGCTGAAATCAATCTCAGGCAGGTGCTGCTTTCTTGCAAGAGATTCCAGTCCTGAGCCGCCCGCTATCAAAACCAGCATTCTTGTGGAACCCAGCCAGCGGCACCTCACAAACGAGCGGACTGGCACAAAACAAATAGCTCCAGGCCGAAGATGAACCACAATACTCTTCTGCATGGTCACAACGACAAAACGGAGTTCCTGAATCCCCTCATAAATAAATACAAGACACTTCGAGGCATCCGGGACCAAGGCGGGGACGTCGTTTTCAACCGTCACCTCATATGCTGCATCCAGCACAGCATCTTGACGCGCAGCCGGATCTTTGCCAAACAGCTTTCTTACCATCGCAAACACAATGACATCGGAAGTTTGATATTGATTTTGCAAGATGGCTGGCATGTATAGGCGGTATTCATCAGGTTAATTCAAAACATCAATTAAATACACAGAAATATACGAAATACTGCACGCCTCCGGGTAAAATATTGTTCTTATATTGCCCAACTGTTGAATTATCGATGTTAATTGCGTATACGCAAACACTTATGCAAGTAATATCAATCATGTTTATGTCGAAGTTACGCAATTTAAGATTGCAACGCGACTTATCGCTTATTGCATGTTGCTAATTAGCAACCACTGCATTCATATGTGTAACAATTACGTCACGCCAGGACGCGGATGGCAAGTCACGAAACCGTAAATTACTGTTTTGTACTCATTGGTTCCGGGCGCCGGGTATTCAGTGCCGATATTCTGCCTATAACTTCGACTTCCTTCCCGTATTTCCACCGCTTAGTTCTGGGTTCGGGAGAAAGCTGATGCGGTATAAGTTGCAGCCACTCCTGTTTTTCATCGAGTTCGCAAAATCCGCAATGATAGCCCTTTCGCGCCGATAAGAAGTAGATAGGACGGTCATATTCGCTGGTCCAGTCCTTCCTGGTGGCGATCTCTTTGTTTTGCGTATCGATCAATACGGCGGCGCCTGCAAGAATCATCGGCTCCATCGTCTTATCATGGCATCCGATAACGCCGCGGAGATATCGAGCCGACACCATGCCTTTGGGCATCTGAAGCACAGCCGTCTTCGGCGGGGGCGGATCGGTCATAAATTCGTCTGGCATCCACAAGCGGATGCTTCTTTCCAGAAAGCCATTCTCCTGCAAGACAGCCGTGTAAGGACTGGTGTTGGCCTCGATCTGCACGGGTGGCTCGGTGAGGCTCGGACAAAGCATCATAATCTCATCGGCGGTCATGTTGTAGACATACGCCAGCACGATGAGCTTCATCGCCGACAGCTCGCGGCTTTCGCGTTCCACGCGGTTCAGCCAACTGGCAGAGATTTGGAAGTCGCCGTTATCCCACGTCCGCGCAAAGGCTGTGGTGCATTCTTCGACCTGCCGCAATGTAAGTCCGTTTTTTTCGCGCACCAGGCGAAGTTTACGGCCCATGCCGCTCCGCTTTCGGGCTTCAATGGCATGCGAACTAGAGGTTGATTGCGCCACAATATGTTCTTCCTATATTTATTAAATCCTGCGCAGATTATGACACTGTACCCTCCACCTTGTCATTCCGCAGCGAAGTAGCTGATCGCCTTGCCGATCGAACCGAACCGGGAACTGTCTCCGATCGTTGTGTTCGCTAAGAAGCCAGGCCTAAAGGCCTGGCATCCTGGAAGCAACGACAGCCTATTGAGTCTATTGCCGTTACAGGGTGATCTTCGACAGAGCGTAGCGAACTCATAGCAAACTCAGAAAACGCACAATCGATTCGATTCCGCGATGGAAGTTCGCCAGATGGAACTTCTCGTTGGGCGCATGAAGATTGTCGTCCGGCAGGCCGAAGCCCATCATCACGGTAGGCGTCTTCAGTTCGCGCAGGAAGTCTCCGACGATGGGGACCGAGCCGCCTCCGCGCACGAACACAGTCTCCTTGCCAAAGACCTCGCGCAGGGCCACTGTCGCCGCCTTCACGTAGGCGTTGTCCGTGCTGACGACCACCGCGTCGCCCGAGTGAATCATTCTCACCTCAACCTCGACGCCTCGGGGAACGATGGACTCCACATAGGCCTTGTACTTCGCGAAGCTCTCGGCGGGAGTCATCTCCGGCACCAGCCGCATGCTCACCTTGGCCGAGGCGCGCGCCGGAATCACGGTCTTCGCGCCCGCGCCCGTGAAGCCTCCGGGCATCCCATGCACGTCGAGCGTCGGACGAGCCCACAGCCGCTCCAGCACGCTGAATCCCGGTTCGCCGGTCAACTCCTTCGAGCCGACCTCGTCCTCACGATAGCGCTCCTCGTCGAAGGGCAGAGACTTCCACGCCTTCAGTTCGTCGGCGGTGGGCTTTGCCACCTTGTCGTAAAAGCCGGGGATCAGAATCTTTCCGTTCTCATCCTTGAGCCTGGCGATGATCTGCGCCAGAGCCACAAACGGATTCGGCGCCGCGCCGCCAAACTGGCCAGAGTGCAGGTCGGCGCGCGCTCCCCGTACCTCGATCTCGGTATAGATCATCCCGCGCAGCCCGACCGTGAGCGTTGGCAGCTCCGGCGCGAACATCTCCGTATCGCTCACCAGAGCGACGTCGGCCTTTAGTTGATCGCCGTGCTCGCGCACGAAGCGGGCGATGCCCTCGCCGCCGACCTCCTCCTCGCCTTCGACGATGACTCGCACATTGACCGGCAGCCGTCCGTCGCCTGCGGCAAACAACGACTCCAGCGCCTTCACGTGCATCCACATCTGGCCTTTGTCATCGACCGCCCCGCGTGCGTAGAGGTTCCCATCGCGCTCGGTAGGCTCGAAGGGAGGCGACCTCCACTCGTCGAGCGGCTCGGCGGGCTGCACGTCGTAGTGCCCATAGCAGAGCACCGTGGCCGCGCCCGGCGCGTGAAGCCAGTCGGCGTACACCAGAGGATGGCCGTACGGATGCTCTTTCGTGGCCGTCTCGATGAGACGAACATTCTCCATGCCAATCCGCTTCAGCTCGGCGGCGACAAACCCGGCAGCGCGGCGCACATCCCCGGCATGTTCCGGCAGAGTCGAGACCGAAGGAATCCGCAACAAGTCCTTCAGTTCACCGGTAAAACGATCCTGATTCTTCCGCGCAAACTCGACCGCCGCCAATGCATTCGTCATTCTTGTCACTCTACAAGTTCACGCACGTTTCGTCATGCGGAATATGGCGTTCCATATCCCGGCGGTCATGCAGGACGCGCAGGATTTCGACACGGTCCGCCTTTGCCTTACATGCCTACCATCAACGTGACCTGGTTACTGCTGCGCGTAGCGCCACCGCAACTGCTGGTTCCGGTGACTGTGATCGTGTAGGTCCGCGCAGGCTGGACGAAGTTGCCGCCACCGCTGCATCCGAGGATTGCGGCAGAACCGGCCAGCGCCAGCACGAGCAGCACTAACAGCCTGCCCCAGGTCCGCCTGCGCCGCCACGCTATCAGCGGTAGCAGCAGCGCCGCCAGCGCCAGCGGAGCCTTCACTCCGAACCCGCCCGTATCAAGCTCCGCTTTCTGCAGAGGTATGGTCACCGTCATGGTTGTCGCGGCCCCGTCCGGCGTCACCGATGCCGGACTGAAGTTCACGACCGATCCTGCCGGAAGCTCAGGGACCGACGTCACATGCGCCTGATCGAAGCTCACCGTGCATGGGTACGCTCCGTTTATGCTGGCCACGTTGACCGCGAACTTCGCCGCTACGCCCGGCAGCACGGACTGTGCCGCAGGCGACACCGCCACCGCGAAGTCCGCCGTCGTCGCAGCCGGATTGACCGTGAAGCTGGTCTGACCAGTGCCTTGCTGGAAGTTCGCATCGGCGGCCTGCATCGCTTCGAGCTTCACCTCGCCCGATCCGGTAAGCGTCACCGTGTTGCCCGATACCGTCGCCGGGCCGCTGACCACGCTGTAGGTGATCGCTCCTGTGCTGGAGGTGGAGGAGGTAGCGCTCACAGTGAACGGAGCGTCCCCGAGGGTCTTCGCCGGAATCGCCGTGAAGGTCAGCGAGTTCGGA
>WQYS01000017.1 GCA_009781125.1 Acidobacteriaceae bacterium
AAAAAGCTCTGCCGCGGCAGCACCCGACTCAAACTGGAATGTGCCCTGTTGTATCAGTTCCACATCCATGTTGATTCCGGCCTCAAGCAGGGCCTTCACATAGCCATTCAGACGCTGTTCCGAGACGGCGAATGCGCGATCGCCAACCACAAACCCTATCCTTACGTGCCCCAGGCCCAATAAATATCGCGTCATCTCGTAGGCTGCCTTGGTGTTGTCGATCTGGACCGAAGCAGTCATCTCGGGGAAGATCCCCGGCTGGATCCGGGCTACGGGAACCCGGCGGCGCGCCAGTTCATTCAGGATGCGGAGGTCGTCGCACACGGGCTGCGTCAGCACGATTCCATCCGGATGCACCTGATCGACAAGGCTCATGATCTCGCCCATCAGAGTCGGCGAGCCGTGATCGTAAGGCTGCACGATGGCGCGGACGCCGTCCTCTTTGCACCGGCTTCTACTGCCGTTGAGAACCTCATAGACATACCAGGCGTTGGGATTGTCGCAAATGACCGCGATCTGGTGCGAACGGTTGCCCGCCAGCGCCCGTGCCGCAGAACTCGGCTGAAAACCGAGTTCCGCCATCACCCGCACAACACGCGATCTGGTCTCTTGATTGACGTATCTCTCTTTGTTGATGACGCGGGAGACGGTCTTGATCGAGACCCCGGCAAGCCGGGAGACATCCCGAATGGTAGCTCGCGCGGATGAGATTGAATTAGAGCGCTTGTCCATATTGGCCCTGGAGTGCAAAGCTCCCCTGTGGCTGAAGCGGAACTGCTAAGGGTAGCTCCATGATATCGCTGTCAACGATTTTACATGATGGACGATGTCTGCCAGCAGAGTGCAGCGCCAGCAGCTACGGCCATCTCCACCGGGGCGCGCGCCTCTCAACGTTCTTACCACGCGGCCCTGGCGAAGTATTCCTGCCTTCTTCAGTTCGGCCCGGCACGCGGATAATCAACCCTCACGGTCAGAATCTCGTACGGGTTGATCTTCGCTGTAACCTTGTTGCCGGATATCGTGAGCGGCTGCCCCTCGGGCTTCTCCATCAGGTTCGTCGCCGTGGCGGCGGTTGCGCCTTCAGGGACGTTGAACGTCACTGTAGACTGCTTTCCCTCCCACTCGTATGCGCGCAGGACCAGCGAGCCGGTGTCTTCGGCCCGCTTCACTGCCGTAAGCACGACGTTCTCCGGCTCCACTGAGACCCACGAGTGCTCGATCGGCAATGTGCCCGCGTGCGCTTCTACCTGCCAGGCCAGCAGCGGGTAGTTGTACTCATAGCCGCGGCGCACGGTAAGCGCCTGCCTCCAGTCGCTCGCGTGCGGATAGAGAGCGTAGCTGTACTGCTGCTGTCCGTGATCGGCGTCCGGATCGGGCCACGCCGGCGAGCGGAGCAGCGTCAGCCGCAGAACGTTGTCCCTGGCATCGTAGCCATACTTGCTCTGGTTGAGCAGCGAGACCCCACGCTGACCATCGCTGAGATCGGCCCAGCGCAGCGCCGGAACCTCGAACTTAGCCTTCTCCCAGGAGTTGTTGCGCGTCACCGGTCTCTCGATGCTCCCGTAAGGAATCTCGTAGGTTGCCGCCGGAGCGGAGACCGCCAGAGGAAAGGCCGCCTTCAGCAGGACGTGCGTCTCGTGCCAGTCGGTAAGGTTGACGATGTTGACCACGTCAGAGAAGGCATCCAGTTCGACGTCCTGTCTGAACTTCGAGTTCTGCCAGGCGCGGTCGACCTGAACGCGAGCGGACATCGGCCCCTTGTCCGCCATTACGACCGAATCGGCCTTCTCGATCGGCGTCATCTGATCGAGCGCGCCGGCGTCGATGTTCCAGGCATCGAACTGCTTCGGCGTGTCCTTGAAGGTTTGCAACTGATTGCCGCAGGCTCCTTTGGCCAGCGCCTCGGAGCCGGTCCTCTTGTCGAAGATGCTGGTGATGCATCCCGTTACCGGATCGACCGTCACGCACAGGAAGGTGTTTTCCATCGTTGTTCCCGATGTCTTCAAGTCGGTGGCGAAGGGTTTCGTTCCGGCAACGGCGTGCAGCACAACATAGCCCAGCGCTGGAACCTTCTTTACCTGAAAGATCATCCGGTAGCTGCTGGTCTTCGGGTCGCTGTCAAGAATCCGCGACGGCAGAACGTTGCCTTCGGGATCGAGGATCGATATCCCATCCGGCGCATTCTCTGGCATCTGCACGCTGGCAACGGTAAGCCCTCCGCGCGCCCAGCCCATCGGATTGACGACGAGAATGGGCACCTCACCCGCTGCGCGCGTGTTGATCGGAGCGGAAAGTTCTGTAATCGCCTGCCGGGTGATCTCGCCGGTCGAAAGCCCAAGCTGGCTGAAATCCCTCTGCGCCTCTTTGTAGACGACACCGATAGCGGAGCCTGCCGCGGTATCGTGAAAATCGTTAAATGCAATCGTCTTCCAATCGTCGGTGAGGTCAGGGCCGGGGTAGTTGCCGCCCTGTACCCATGCCAGGGCCGCCAGCCGTTCGGCGTTGAGCATATTGACCTCGCCCTCGCGCATGTTGCGTTTATGCTGCGCCTGCGTGGTCATGATGCCGCGGTGATACTCGAAGTACATCTCGTCATTCCATGTTGGGATGACGATTTTCCCGGATTCAGGCGCGGGCGGCGCGTATCCTCTGGCGATCCCGGCGTAGTTCAGCGTGGGCGAGTTGGGCGAAATCTGCTTGCCGATCTCCGTGAAGTACGACTGCGCCGTGCCGAAGTGCATCCTGGGCACAATCATGCCGGGCTGCATCCAGTGCAGGCCTTCGTCGAGCATGGCGCGCGTGGGACCGCCGCCGTGGTCGCTGACGCCGTAGAGGTCCATCATCTGCTCCATGCCGGGAGCGTACTTTCGAGCGGCAGCCATGTCGATACCCAGGCGCAGGGGACTGAGGTTCGTGTTCGCATAGTCGTGCGGAAAGTAGGTGAGCACCCTGCTGCCGTCCGGCGACTGCCACCAGAAGAGCTTGAACGGCAGTTGATTGGTATCGTTCCACGCCATCTTCTGCGTGACGAAGTAGTCCATGCCGGAGCGCTTGTAGATCTGCGGCAACTGCCAGTTGTAGCCGAACGAGTCCACGTTCCAGCCTATACGCACATCGACGCCGTACTCCTTGGCGAAGTACCGCTTGCCGATCAGCAGAGAACGAACCAGCGATTCGCCGTCCGGCATGTTGAGGTCCGGCTCGACCCACATGCCGCCGACGATCTCCCAACGGCCTTCTTTGACCCGCTTCTTGATCTCTTCGTTTATAGCCGGGTACTTGGTGGCGATCCAATCGTTATACACGGCGGAGGACTGGGTGAAAGTATAGTCCGGGTATTCATTCATCAGTTGCAGCGCGGTCGCCCATGTGTTCTTCACGACATCGACCGTTTCGCTCACCGGCCATAGCCAGGCGGCGTCGATATGCGAGTTGCCGGAAAGATGAAGCGTAGCCTGCTGAAGCACGGGCCCGAGCGCCGCCAACTTCTCGCGCGCATCCGTAAGCGAGGCATCGAACCGCGCCTGATTCGCGCGGTCGAGAGCATCGAGATCGACGGCCTGAATCGCCTGGTTCAGCGTGGCAAGATCAGCGGCTGGGTTCTTCGAGAGGCTGGGAATAAGAGCCGCGGAGGTGAGAAACTCCGTTCGCAGATCTCCGGGATTGGGGCGCCCCGGCGCAAAATCGATTCGGGCAGAGACACCGTGAAAGGATTTCTTATCAACTGTGGCGAGAATCTTCACGGCAACGAGGATTTTGTCGCCGGGCCTGGCCTGATCGAACAGGACGATGGGTTCAAGGTTATCGCCCATAGCCACGCGGCGGCCATTGAAGTAGATGATCTGCGGCACGGGGCCATTGGCTCCGGCCTGAAACTGAAACCAGATGCGCGCGCCGGTCAGGCCGTATCCGTACAGGTTCTGCGGAACCTCGATCATGCGGCGGTACCAGACAGCCTCCACCGGAGCCTTGCTGCCAGACTGAACCAGCGTCCAGTCAGAGTCGTCGAGCGCCGGGTCTTCGCCGTGAGCGATGTCTCCGGCGTGAAAACGCCACTCCCCGGCGGGTAGATTGTTGAACTGCGCAAGGCGCTCGACAACCCTCTGCGACGGCTCGGGAAGCGCGTGAACGATAGCAGAGACATCCCTGGCCGACTGGGCACAAGCCAAAGGAACAAAAAGCAGCATGGCAAGCAAAATTCTTGCCGCTGGCGAAGCGGGAGTAACGTTCAACGGATGGCTCCTTCAACAACTACTATAGAACTGTAAACACCGGAGCAGAAAAACAGACCCCGTAGCACCGTGAGAACGGCTTGCAACCAGTGAGGTTCTGAATAAGAATTGACTTGACTCCAGTTGTTTTTGGGAACCAATGCAGAAGCTCACAGTCAGCCTGGACGAGGTTGAGCAAGTACGGCCTCGCTCCGCCGTAGCGAGTGACACATCCGCAGTTCTGCCTGCTGCGATTCCGTGGTGGGCGAAGCTCTGCATGTGGCCGCTGGCGCTGGTTCTGCCTGTGCTTTGCGTCTTCAGCCTGGTTGCGCGCCTCCTGACGCGCGCCCGCGAGCCGCGAGTCCGGCTGGCATGGATGGAGTTTCTGTCCACGCTGCTGGCGGTCAGCGGCCTTCTGACCTTTGTTGCAGGAGTTCTCGCGCTCGCGATCTCTCCCTCGCAGCCATCGGTTCTGAGCCAGGGACTCAGCGATCTGGATAACCGCGCCTCCTATCCTTCGCTTCCTGTCGGCCACCCGCTCTCCGCAGCAGAGATCGCAACCGGCTTCAAGCCTCTGGTTACGGTCATTACGCCAGCACAGCGGAGGTGGTTCTCGAAGACCGAATCTCCGTCGAATGCATTTGGAGCAGGCGTGGTTCTGCAAAGCAATCAGGACGGCTATCTGATCGCAACGGCGCGGCACGTGATCGATGGCGAATCGGAAAAGAGCAAAGCGCAGCGAGCCTTGATTGCGTCCGTCTCCGGGACGTGGACCCCTGCCGACGTCGTAGCGCGGCACAAAGATCTTGATCTTCTTCTGTTGTGGCTTCCGCGCGCGGCTGGACGCGGCAGTTTCACCATGCCGGTCGCGGCTCGAAGCCAGGTAGGGGACGGAAGCGCAATCTTCGTCATCGGTCATCCACAGGGACTCCGCTATACGCTGAGCACGGGAATCGTCTCGCGCAAGGATGGAGACATCCTTCAGATCACCGCGCCGATCAGTCCCGGAAACAGCGGCGGGCCGCTGCTGGACGAGTACGGCAGGCTGGCGGGCATTGTGACGTCCAAGATGGACCGCAACATCAATCCGAACGAGGAGAGCCTCAACTTCGCCGTCTGCGCCGATGCGCTGCTGGACTCATCGCAATGGACCTTCTATGGAGAAGGCCGGAAATATCTTACGGCGTTCGAACACGGCCAGCCCGTGATCGCAGCCGGGAAAACTGAGAAAGAGAACCCCAATGGCAACGATTAATGTGACCGTGTACGACTCGACCGAAAACAAGCGCGTTCCCGTGGAACTGCCCGACGACGCGCCCTGCAACAAGATCATCGCGGTGCTGGTGCAGAAGCTCCAGCTACCGGCCAACGGTCCGGACGGCGCTCCGCTGAGCTACAAGTTCCATCACAAGAACTCAGGACGGCAGATATTCGACTCGCAGACGCTGAGCGAAGCGCAGGTAAAGGACGGCGACATCCTGCGTCTTCAGCCGGAGATCACCGCCGGGTAGCTCCCTGGAGAGAAATGGATGCTGTCCGTATCAGAGTTCGACGAGCAGGACGACCGCTACAGCAGGCTCCGTCTGATCCCATGGTGGGACCAGGAGCGCATTGCCAGCAGCAAAATTCTAGTGGTGGGCGCGGGAGCCCTGGGGAACGAGATCCTCAAGAACCTTGCCCTGCTTGGCTTCCGTAATGTTGTGATTGTCGATCTGGACTGCGTGGAGATATCGAACCTTTCGCGCACCGTGCTGTTCCGGACGCGAGACCTGGGAAGGTTCAAGGCCATCGCTGCGGCAGAAGCATACAAAGAACTCGTGGATGGCGCAGAGATTAAGCCTGTCGTCGGGAACGTCATGTACGGCTGCGGCCTGGGCCTGTTCGAGTGGGCCGACGTGATCGTGGCCGGACTGGACAACCGCGAAGCCCGGCTGTGGATCAACCGCTCAGCCTGGAAGGTGGGGCGTCCCTGGGTTGACGGCGCCATCGAAGGCATCAACGGCGTTGCGCGAGTGTTCATACCCGGCCATCCTCCCTGCTATGAATGCACGCTTGGCGAAGTGGACTGGGCAATCCTCGACCGGCGCATGTCCTGCAACCTGCTCGCGAACCGGACCGATACAGAGGGCAGGGTGCCTACCACGCCAACGATCTCTTCGATCATTGCCGGGATTCAGGTGCAGGAGGCGGTGAAGCTGCTGCACGGTTTGCCGACGCTGGCGGGGCAGGGGTTCGTCTTTGAGGGCATGAACCACACCTCCTACAAAGTGGAGTACACGGAAAATCCGGATTGCATGAGCCACTACACCATTCCTGAGTGGAACAGACTGCCGGAGACCTCCGGTCAATGGACGCTCCACGATCTGTGGCGGCGCGCGCGGCATGATCTCTCGGCGACTGCGGTCACCATTGAGTTCAGCAGAGATGTCATCTGGCGGTTCTCGTGTCCGCGCTGCGGGAACATTGAGGAGCTTTTCGCTCCCGTGGGAAGCGTTCCTTACGAAAGAGGGGCCTGCGCCTGCGACCGGCAGCAGCGTGTGGTTGATACCATCCACAACTACAGCGGCACGGAGCCGTGGGGAGAGCGCCAGCTCAGCCAGCTTGGCCTGCCTTTGTGGGATGTCTTCGCCGCGCGCAGTAGCGAGCGCGAGATTGGATACATAGCCGAAGGCGATCGGACGGCAGTCCTGGGAATCGCCCTGGCAGAAGAGAGTGTTCCAGCATGAAACAGAAAGATAAGCGAGAGAACGGCTTCCCGCTGCGCATTCATTGCGAGGCCGCAAGACAGATCCGGCAGCATGCGCGCTCATCCATGAAGGCCGAGGTGTGCGGCGTTCTCATTGGAAGCGAAGACGGCAAGGCCACCGTGGTCAAGGCCAGCATTCCCGGCGCCAATGCCGTGGAGGCCGGAACCCACGTCACCTTCACGCAGGACACATGGGAACACATCTACAAGATCAAGGACCAGCAGTATCCCGATGCGCGCATCGTGGGCTGGTATCACTCGCATCCGGGCTTCGGCGTCTTCCTCTCCGATCATGATTCGTTTATTCATGAGAACTTTTTCTCATCTCCGCGCCAGGTCGCATGGGTCTACGATCCGCACTCCGACGAAGAGGGCTGCTTCGGATGGGCGGGCGATAAGGGAGATAAGATAGTCCGGCTCGATCATATTTTGTTCGAAGACGACAAGGGCGGCGAAGGCGCAGGAGAGACAGGCAAGGCTGAGCCGTTGCTGATAGAAACCAGCGAAGACGATCCGGAACAGAATATCTCCGAAGAGCCCGAGCGGATAAACCCGTGGAAACTTCTATCGCAAGGCGCAAAGTATCTTGCATTCTTTATGGCGGGCGTTCTCCTCTGCTGGTTTCTGGCCCCCTTCCTGTTCAGTGTGATTCTTGTAGACACGCAAACAAGACGACAAGTTCTGGTTATTCCTATGAGTCCCAATGAGCTGAAGCTGGGATCCATTCTGACTCCTGTCGATATGCGTACAGGACAGTACATGATTCCCGTTCCAGCGAATCCCGGCGAGGCCAACCCGGCGGCTTCACAGCCAAATGCAGCAAAGAAGGAGAAGCCATGAGTACAGGCGATTCAAATCAAGCGATCAGGATCACGGCAGAAGACCTGGCTGACGTGCAGGTCGCTGCAGCGACGCCCCAGCCGTTCAAGCCTGCCGACCCTGAAGGCCGCTCTTATGGGTCGATCACGGACGCCTCCGGAACCGATCCTGTTACGGAGTCGAGCAAAGGCAGCATTCTGCTACAGGGGTGGTTCTATCTGGGAGCTGCCGGGCTCATAGGATCGCTGGCAGGATGGGCCATCTGCGAACCTGGATTCGTGGACGGCCAGGGAGGCTTTCACTGGGGCAACTTCTTTATTGTGCCGGTCGTGGTTGCCATCATGACGCTGGGCTTCGGCATTGCGGAGAGCCTGGTGGAACGCTCGGCCCAGAAGGCGCTGATCCGCACGGCGCTGGCGCTTCCGCTGGGTGGAGTCCTCGGCTTCGTGTTCTATTGGATTGCGAATTTTGTCTTTGCCGTCGGGGTTACGATCTGTTCTCAGCTCGGAGTTACTACTTATCGCAATCCGGCGTTCTGGATCACGCGCGCGGTGGCATGGACCGTCTTTGGCGTGGCTGGCGGAGTCGTTTACGGAATCATTGGACAGTCTTTCAAGAAGGCCAAGTTCGGAGTGCTGGGTGGCATGCTGGGATCAGCTCTGGGAGGGATCCTCTTCGATCCGATCTCTATGGGAACCGGCGGAGGAGCGCCCAGCCGGGCCTTTGGGTTTGCCCTGTTCGGCGTGGCAACCGGCATCATGATGGGCATCGTCGAGAGCGCTCTGAAAGACCGCTGGTTCTACGTCACCGCCGGTCCGCTGGCGGGAAAGCAATTCATTCTCTACAAGCAGCAGACGTCGATTGGCAGCGACCAGCAGGCCGACATCTACCTGTTCAAAGATCCGTCCATACTCCCGCGCCATGCCCGGATCGAGGCCAACGGCACGCGCATGAGAATGCGCGCCCTGGGGCCTGTCTTCGTCTCCGGCACTCCGGTCTCGGACCGCGTGCTGCTGGACGGCGATCTGGTGCAGATTGGAAGATATGCCTTCCGCTATAAGGAAAAGACCCGGTGACGAACGCTGCCGTATGTCCGTATTGCCGCGGAGCTGTGGATGACTCCGGCTCAACGGCACTGTTCTGTCCGGCCTGCGGCACTCCGCACCATGCCGACTGTTACGAGGAGAACGGCGGGTGTTCTGTCTTCGGCTGTACTGCCGCGCCGCCATCGGAGTCAAAACTGAGCATTGAGCCACGCGACCTGCTTCAGGTGCAGCAGGACCAACAAGCCCAGCAGAGTATCGCGCCGCAGAGTCCACCGCAGCCGGTGCCTCCTCCTCCCTTTGTGACGCCTCCTCCTCCCCGGCCAGACGCTGTGCCGCCTCCGCCTCCGCCCGCGCCGCCCATGTTCAGTTCTATCGGATACGTCACGCCGCAGCCATTGCCATATCTGGCAGGGGTTCTTGTGCCGACTGCCGATGTCCCGGTATATGGCGGCCAGGAATTTTCTTCCAGAGACAAGACAACCTTCCTCATCCTCGGAGCGCTTCTGGGAGCGTTCGGAGCACATAGCTTTTATGCAGGCTCAACCCGAAAGGGGGCCATTCAACTTGCGATCACTTTACTGACTCTCGGGATTGGCGGAATCATGGTCTGGATATGGGCTATTATCGATATCTGCACAATTACAACAGACAGCAGCGGACTTCCATTTCGAACCTAGCAGGATGTGTCAATGAACTACCGGATTAAACGAGACGAGCAGGAGTATGGGCCTTATAGTCTGACCGAACTGCAAAGTTATGTAAAAAGCGGTCATATTGCCGCCACAGACATCGCTCAGAGCGAAGGAATGAGCGACTGGGTTCCTGTGCAGCAGATCCTTGGCGATCTTCCCATGCCTGCGATGGTGTGGGCTGGCGGAAACGGCACCGGCATGGTGTTGGAGACCGGCCAGCAGCTTGTTCCCTTGCCTCCCAATCTGCACTGGGGCTGGGTGCTTGCGCTGAATGCTCTCACTCGGGGCCTGTTCAGCGTGATCTGGGTGTTTGTGCAGGCCAACTGGACGCGCAAGCTCTCCGGTAAGAATACGTCCATCGTGCTCGCCGCGATGTACCCTGCGGGTCTGTTGTCAGGAGGTATCGCGTTCGCAGTGGGAGAAGATCAGACGCTACCGGCTGTCCAGATCATAGGCGGAGTTCTGCTGGTGGCGGGCGTGGTCTGCAATATCATGGCCGCCTTCCGCATTGGCAACGCGATGGAGACATACTACAACAGCGTCGAAAATATCGGTCTCCGGCTGAGTGGAGGCATGATCTTCTTTTTCCAGTCGATCTACCTTCAGTTCCACATCAACCGTATCACCCGCTGGAAGAGAACTGGCGAACTGTCGAGCTGACTGAACCCATGGATACTTCAACCAGAATATCTCCGCGCACGCGCAGGCTTCTCTCCGATGCCGAACGGATGCGAGACAGGTTCACCGGCTGGCCCGCAATCCAGATCAGCGGAACCGCAGGCATCCCACCCGAGATATACCGGGTGACCTACCATGTGAAGGGACTTTACGTCGGCGCGGAAGGCAGAATCCTCGAACGCTCCGTGCATACGCTCGAGATCAACCTTTCGCTCGGATACCCGCGGCGCGCTCCGCAGTGCCGCATGCTGGCTCCCGTCTTTCATCCTAACTTCGATGATTCCACCGTGTGTATTGGAGATTTCTGGGCGGCAGCAGAAGGTCTGGACGATCTCGTCATTCGCATCGGACGGATGATTGCCTATCAGGAATACAACACCCGCAGTCCGCTGAATGGACTGGCTGCGAAGTGGGCGGTGCAGAATGCTCATCTGCTGCCCATCGACAATTTGGTGCTGGCTCCGCCCATGGCTGAACCGGACGCGCAAGATGCCATCACCGCGCCAGACGCGCCAATGAGGCAGGTTCCGCCGCCGCCGCCTTCCATGCAGACGCTTCCAGAGCAAGCGCAGGACGTTGACCCGTGGAGCGGAAAGATCGAGATCAGCTTCTGAAAGCCTTCCGTTCCGGGCCGGTCACTTGTATCCGACCTCAAGATTGGCAGCGGCGGCGATGGCATATCCTCCCTTGGCCGTGATCGCCTTCAGGCGAACGTACCGTGCTGCCGTGGGCGGCCAGTGTGCGTACTTCTCCTGTTGCGTTGGATCCCATGTGCCCTCGGCGGCGACGCTGAACTTCTCGTTATCCTGGCTCACCGCGATCTCGTACCTCAGGATCACCTGACCCCAGGTGCTGTCCTGCCGCGGCAGATAAGCCATGCCCGTAGTGTCGTAGCTCCTGCCCAGATCGAGAGTGATCGACTCGTCGAGAGCCGGAGGCGGCTCCAGAGAATACAGCGGCGGCGGACCCGGCTGCGCCATCCACGGCGTACACGTATTGCCATTGATGGCGTTATTCGCAGGAAAGCCGCTCAGATGGCTGCTCGCGCTCGCCGTCATGCTCGAGTGCGGAACTACGTGCTCGAACGGCAGCGCCGCCCGGGCCGGAGTCTCTGCCGGCACAATCGGTTTCGTGCCGCTGGCAACGGCATCTGAGGGCGCAAGCACAAGGTTGATCTTTGCCGCGCTCATCGCCTGGCCGAAGGTGGGCGTAGCGCAGGTGCGCGGGCGGTTGACCAGTCTGACGTAGCGGACGTTGGACGCATCGAACGCCGACGCGGCGCGCAGCCCGGCATCGAATCCCCACGAACCCTGCGCAACCGGCGTGTACGTGCTGCCGTCGCTGCTGACAAGAACAAGGTAATCGTAGATCCATCCGGCGACGTCGCCGTCCTGCCGAGGCAGGTAAGTTAGACCGGCGAGATGATACGAGCCATGCAAGTCCAGAGTGATGGCCGCGGACTGATCCGTTGCCGGATTGCTTTGCCAGAAGGTGGTGTCCTTGCCATCCACGGCGGCCTGCGCCGGATAGCCTGGCCGCTCGCTGGTTGCGGTCGCGGTGATGGAATCGTCTGCAAGCAACGCTCCTGCCGAGAGACGCAGCGCGTCGCTCGCATGGCCGATCCGCGTGCCATCTGTAAATCTGGCGCTCACCCTGATCTCGCCCACCGTGCCGGCGGCTGCGCGCGATGACGTCACGGCCCAGCGCAAGGTCGCCGCAGCACCCGCCGCAAGCTCGTCCGGCACGGCGCCTATCGTGTGTGCAGACCATCCATCCGGCACGTCCATCTTCGCGGCGACGCCGGTGACTCTGCGTTCGGTGTTATTGCGAAGCGTAGCGCTCACAGTGGCAGGCGCGATCTCGCTTGCAGCCTGCGCCGAAGACGCCACGGTCAAATCGACGGACGGATCGGCGATCGAGGAATCCTGTGCCGGTTGCGTAGACCGGAAACGCACCATGGCTGCGCCTCTCGACAACGGAACCTTCACGGTCACGACGCTTCCCTGCCCGCTTACCGGCAGCGGCTGCCATGTGCTCTGTCCCGGCAGCAGAAGCTGCGCCTGCGATAGGTCGAGACTCATCTCCTCCAGGCCGCGCAAGGTCAGATCAGCGCTCGATGCCGTGCCGCCTTCGACGATAGGCACAACAACTCCGCCTGCGACAGAGAACACATTTGCAGCCGCAGTGCCGGTGCTCGAAGTGATCTCGACTGCATGCGCCGCATACACCCACCGCTTGCCGATCAGCGCCCTGAACATGGGGCCATAAGCGGAGTAAAGCTGCACGATCGCGGGCGAGGTGCCGCTGCCGTTCTTGTTTCCGTTGACGGGCGAGTCGGCCATGGCGAAGACGCCCATGTACAGGCAGCGTTGAAGCACGGCTTCGAGTTCGGCTTCATACGCGCGCGGGTCGGTTCCGGGAGCGGGCGAGTAGACCCACTCGATGACCGGCCTTTGCAGCCCGAGAAAAGCGTCCAGATTCAGGGCCGTGCTGGCGGCGTCGTTTTCCGTGAACACACCGTCGAGCCCCTTATAAAGATCGACACGCGAGTTGAAGGTCGAGTTTCCCCAGACCTGTTTGCCCAGCCCGTGGACCGTCGCTTCGAGGCCGGGAGCCAGTTGCTTCCACGAGTTAATCAAGGACCGGGCAGGCCGTCCGTCATACCAGGTGACGCCGTCGTCGGCGCGCGTGTTCATGAACCGGAACTCGTCGAAGCGGTCGATGGCGATTCCGGCATAGCTCGGCAGCCGGCTGAGCAGCGCCTGCGCCTGATCGACCAGGTGCTGGTCGTAGGCCGCGTCGCCAGGGTCCATAATCACGTCGTTGGCGTAGCTGAACACCGGCTCGCCGTCTGTGCCGCGCAGAATCGCGCCGGAGAAGTCGCAGTACAGATAGTCGTTGGCGTTCCGCCAGCGCTCCGGATCATCGCATGAATACTGGCGCGGCGGCGCGGGCGACTGGATATCGCGGCCAAACTCGGAGACGATGAAGTAGGCAAGATTCGACAGACCGGCATCGTCCCAGTAGCGCAGCACCTGACGCCAGGTCTTGAGCGACATGGTATCCGGAGTCTCGACAAACTCTTTGGAGAGGTCAGGCACCCACTCGACTTCATCGTTCTCGACCGGAGGCATGAACTCGCTCCAGTACGGCCCGCGCAGCGACAGCTCCCAGTTCGTGCGCACATCCTCGGCGTCCAGCCGGGCGCGATGCGTCTCCGTAAACGGCCCCGGATAGGGCGAGTAGACACCGAGACCTTCAGTAGCAGGGTTGCTGACGACCGGCGTGAAGTAGCTTGCGTAGTGCGCCGTCATCCAGCCGAGCGCCGGACGCCAGTCGGCCTTCGCGGGCACCAGGTTCATGTGGAAGACGACCGGCTTGTCCGCCGTGATGCGGTTGTTACAGCGTCCGAAGGCGACATCGCCGCCCGCGGTGGTCTCGATGACAGCCTTCAGCAGAACGTCTTCGGGAGACTGCACCAGGCTCAGCGCGTGATCGGTGTCAGGCTCAAGGATGATGGCCAGCGGAACGGAGAAGGTGCTCTGCACCTTGCGTTCGTGGTGATCGTCCCAGCCGAAGCCGAAGCTGCGGTCCGCGAATGGCGCCGCGCTCAGCGGATTGGACCAGCCGTCCGCGCCTGCAACGCCGCTATCCGGCCATGTAGTCCAGAAGAGCCGCGCGTGAGGATCATCCCATCCCGAAAGCCTGGTCCATATGCCCTTGCTGTAGGTTCCCGCCGCGCCGCGCACGCTCAGCGTCCACGCGAGGCTGGCGTCGGCAGGGGCAAGCGCCTCCGTCAACAGAGTGGTCTGCCCGCGGCTGTCTACGCACCTGGTCTCCCATGTAGCTCCGCCATCCGGCGTGCTGCGCGCGTCTCCGTTCGGAACGCAGCGGTCGGCGCCCGCCAGAGTATCGCCCTCGCCCGCCAGCGAACGTCCGCCCATCGCCCAGCTCCGGCCATCGGCGAAGGTCAGCGACTTGATCCCTCCAGCGGAGCTTACCGTTGCCGTCAACACCGGGCTGGTCACGATGATGTCCGCAGCCGATGCGGTTGGGGCCAGGCCGAAGACGCCTCCGGCCAGAGCGAGAGCGGCGCATGCAATGGTTCGAATCATGTTGTTCCAGAGGAGGTCAGATTTCAGAATTATGGTAGCACCGGCGCGGCGCGCTCTGCTGAGTACAATAAAGTGGAATGTTCACGCCACTCAAATCTGGACGAGGACGAGGAAACACCTGATGGATCGGCGAAGTTTCCTTGCAGCCGCCGGAGCCGGACTGCTCTCAGGCAAGATGTACGCAGCCGATCCGGGATGCTCAACCGGGTTCCCCGACGTGCGTTCGATTGCAGCCGATCTTACGACTCCGCCGGCCATCGCTGCGGCCCCGTCGCCCGGAGTAAGAGCGCGGCGCGCGCTGGCAGCCTATGCCGGCACCGAGGTCCATCACACCCTTTACCTTCCCTCCGATTGGAAGCCCGGTAAGAAGTATCCGGTCTTAGTCGAGTACCCGGGCAATGGCCCCTACACCAGCCCCTGCGGCGACTCTTCCAGCGGCGACGTAGAGGACTGCAACCTCGGCTACGGAATCTCGGCGGGACAGCGGTTTCTCTGGCTTGCGCTTCCCTTCATCGACAGCTCCGGAAAGCGAAATCAGCGCTGGTGGTGGGGCGACGTGGCGGCAACCGTAAACTACTGCCGCAAGGCCGTCGGCGAAGCCTGCCATCGCTTCGGCGGCGATCCGCGCTCGGTCATTCTGTGCGGCTTTTCCCGGGGGGCCATTGCCTGCAACTTCATCGGATTGCACGATGACTCCATCGCCGGTCTGTGGCTGGGCTTCGTGGCCTCCAGTCATTACGATGGCGTCGAGCACTGGGACTGGGAAGGAAGCGACCCGGCCTCGGCGCGGAAACGTTTGTACCGCCTGCGTGGCCGCGCCAGCT
>WQYS01000018.1 GCA_009781125.1 Acidobacteriaceae bacterium
GAAACTCTGGTTCACGGAAATAAGGCGGCCATGCGTCCGGCGACGTTGAGTCCGATGCAGAAGCTGACGCTGCAATACGTCGTCTTCGGCCTGATCTACTACGCCTTTGCCCTTATTGAGGGCATGTTGATGCGGATCAATCTGGTCAATCCGCACACGCTGCCCACTGGCGAATACTTTGCCATTCTCACCGCGCACCCGCTGGTCGGCATCTTTGGCTCCAGCTACCTGCTGGTCTTCGGCGCGTTCACCTTCGTGGTGCCGTTCCTGATGAAGAAGCCGCTGTGGTCCGTCCGCGTGGCACGGTGGACGCTGTGGCTGATCGTGATCGGCGTGTTCACGTTCTGGTTCGACGGCTTCCTCACGCACTACGCTCCGGGTTACACGCTCTACTGGCCGCTGCCTGCGGACTTCAAGCAGTTCAACCCGGTCTCGGGCGCGGTCTTCATCGCGGGTATCGCTCTGGTGATGGTGGGCACAGGCCTGTACGTGCTGAACATCTTCAAGACGATCTGCTACACGCCCAAGGGATGGACTCCGCAGGGAAGCGGACGCATGCTCGGCGACGCGCTCGGTCTGACCACGCTCAAGCTGTTCTTCCAGGGCAAGCTGAGCCGCAAGCAGGCGCAGGAGCATCCGGTCTCGCTGCCCGTGGCCGCCATCGCGCGCGGTTCGGTGGACGTGCTGTTCAACGTCGGCATCATCCTGTTCACCGGCGTTCTGATCCTCGTCTACATGATCGCCGAGATCATGGGGCATTCGCTGAAGACGACGGCCATCGACGCGCTGCTCTATAAGAACTGGTACTGGTGGGGCCTTGACCTCGTGGCCGACGGACTGGTGCTGGTCTTTGTCGCTGGAACCTGGTACCTGCTGGCAGCGCTCATCACCGGACGCGAGGTGTTCATGGCCCGCTGGGCGCGCTTCGCGCTGGGTCTGGAACTGGTTGTCTCCTGGACGGTCTGGAGCCACCATCTGCTGAGCGATCAGGCCCAGCCGGTCGCGCTCAAGATCGGCTCCGGCGAGATGGTCACCGCCTTTGAGCTGATCACGCAGGGGCTGGCTTTCTTCATCACCTTCGTGACCTTGTGGAAGGCGCGTCCGCTGAAGATGACCAACCCGCTGAAGTTCCTGATTGGCGGCCTGCTCGGCTTCGCGCTTGGCGTCCCGGCAGGCATCATGCAAGCTGACGTAGGGTTGAACCGCGTGCTGCACAACACGCAGTGGGTCATCGGCCCGCACGTGCACGTGGCCGTGCTGGTCGGCTTGACCATGACGCTGTATGCGGCGGTCTATCTGCTGCTGCCCATCCTGACCAACGGCGCTGAGCTGTGGAGCCAGAAGCTGGCCGACATCCACTTCTGGTGCCAGATGATTGGCGGCATCGGCATGGGCGCGTTCATGGGAATGGCCGGGCTGCAAGGGATGCTCCGCCGCACGCTCTACTTCGACGGAGAGTTCCGATCCTACATGATATTGGCCGCCGTCAGCGGAGTCTTGCTGCTGGTTGCCTTTGCCTGCTTCATGCTCAACATCGTCATGACCCTCGGCTTGAAGGGCGCGATCGGAATCTTCCAGCGCTCCGACGTGCCCCAGTCGGAGGTCGTGGCAGGCACCGATTTCGCCATGCAGCCGTAGATTTGATCTAAGCAAATCGGATTGCTCGAAGGGGAGCCGTATTCAGGCTCCCCTTCTTGCTGTTAAAACGCAAACTTCAGAGCGAACTGAATAATCCTCGGATTATTGCTGGTCGATGTAATCAATCCGAACGATGCTCCGAAGATTCGGTTATTAATAGGCGCGCCGAAGTTGGCGGTATTCGTAAGATTGAAGAACTCGCTGCGGAAGCGCAGTGTGGCGCGCTCGCGGATCGGAAAAGACCGCTCCAGCGCAAGATCGATGTTTCTCTGCACGGGCGCGCGCAGGATGCTTACTCCGCAGTTGCCGAAGTCCGTGCCGTCGCCGATGGCCGGAGCGTCGGTGAAAGCAGCCGGATTGATATATCCATCGACGCGCTTGAATAGCGAGCCGGAGGTCGCAGCATTCAGGCCCGTGCACTGTGCGCGCGAGAAGCCTGCGAGGTTGCCATAGATGCTTCCGGCATTGGCGTCGAGCACGGTAACGGGAGTTCCCGATTCAATCACGGCAACGGTTGACACCATCCATTGCGAGAGCGCGATGCGCAGGGCCTCGGGCGTCTTCGCCAGAGGCCCAGTCTCGTAGACAAGGCTGACGACGGCGCGATGCGCGCGGTCGAAGTCGTCCAGCCCCCGCGCCTGGCTCTGGTTGTGCTGATCGTTGGTCAAAAAGCCCAGCTCGAAGTTCGACAACTGTCCCCATCCGCTGGTGGTGTTCAGATTCTTCGACCACGTATAGCTCCCCAGAAACTCTAGTCCGCGCGAGAGGCGCTTGGTCACGCTGGCCTGGAGTCCGTTGTAGCGTGTATCGAAGCCGCTCTTGCAGAGATACGAACCCGGCGCGATGCCGCTGTACGGCAGCCGCTCGACGATATTCTCCATAGAATTGGTAGTCTCGCCGTTGACTGGGTTCTGAGCGCTCGCTAGCAGTGCCTGGTTGAACTGGATGCATCCGGGCACATGCGTGGATTTCGCGCCGACGTATCCGACCTCCAGAAGAAGATTCGGCATGAGTTCATATTGCAGATTCAGGTTGTACTGCTGCACATACGGATCGACCAGATGCGGAGAGATCGCCGCCAACGACAAGCCTCCGCCGGGCACGCGCGGCAGAAAAACAGGGAAGCTCGCATCAGGCGGAAGCGCCGGGACATAGGGATTGGCAAACGATGCCGCCGCGTTCTGGACACCTGCGAGCGACTGCTTGAAAGAAAAAGGAGGCTGTCCCACGATCTGCTCCGCCAGGTCGCCCGACATCCGGTCGTAGTAGATTCCGTAGCCTCCGCGTAGAACAAGCAGGGGTCGATTCATCAACTTCGCGGCAAAGCCGAAACGCGGCGAGATGTCAGCGTAGTCGGTTGCCCACAACCCGCGGTGCGACGACCTTACAACTCCCACGGGCAGCGGGCCGCGATAATTCGCAGGCAGGATGAAACCGCTCAGCGAACCGCTCGCAGGCACGGAAGTCGCGGCGATGGCCGGATCGAAGGTCGGCAAACGTCCCTGCGTGTCCGATGGTGGCCCGAAGATCTCGTAGCGCACGCCTGCATTCAGCGTCAGCCAGGAGTTCGCCTTGTAGTCGTCGGCGATGAAGCCCGCGAAGTCCGTGTAGCGCTCGTCCAGTCGGAAGACGCCCGACGAGCCTGACGACGCATAAACATTGCTGATCGAGCTGCCATTCTGCGCCGCGCTCTGACCCAGCAGAAAGTCATCGAAGGTGCGGAACTCCAGGAAACCGTCACTGACGTAAGGCACATTCACATCGACCTGGTGCCGCTTCACCTCGACGCCAGCTCTCAGGCTGTGCTGGCGATGCGTAAGCGAGACCGTATCCTGCCAGACAAAAGTATTGGTGTTCTGCCAATAGAAGGGCTGAGCGGCCGTGCCGATGGTGAAGAGGCCATCAATGGTGAGGCCCGGCGTCTCCGGCAGGCCCGATGGCGTGGCCATGCCGACATCGGCGGCGCGAATCGGCTGTGCAATCACAGCATCGCCGCTGAATCGCATGTAGCCAAAGCGCGCGATGTTCACGAGGTTTGTCCGGAAGACATGTGTGTCCTCAAGAACAAACATTGTGTTCTGGTCGAGTTCATTGGTCCCCCATCCGGGCACGGTGGCTCCATAAGGAGAGAACGGCTCGCTGGTAGGCATACGCGCGTAGAAGAACCTGCCGCCAAGTTGATTCTTCGCAGAAAGCACGGAGTCGATGTTAGCCGTGTACTGATCTTCCCTGTAGCTGGCAGGAATAGAGTAGGTCGATTCGCCGATAGGCAGTTGCCCCGCCGTCGCAGGAAGCATCGTCTGCGGGCTGGGAATCACATACTGTCCGTTGGCAAATTTGAAGTTTAGAAACTTCAGAGCCACAGGACTGATGTTCGATCCGTCGCAGGCGATCTGAGCTCCTCCGGCAAAGGTCTGGTAAGCAGAATTGTCCGAATGATTCGCCGGGCAGAACTGAGCTCCAAGCGCAGCCGCCGAGCGGTCGCCGCCGAGCTGCGGAAGAATCGCCGTGACCAGCGACAGACTCGAATCGCCGTTGCGCTGGATCGTTCCCTGATAGCCAGCAAAGAAGAAGAGTCTGCCGCGCCGCACGGGTCCGCCAACCGTGCCCCCGAACTGATTCTGCTTCAGCACCGGTCGCGCTTGCCCGTTCCGCTTGGCGAAGAAGTCATTGGCGTTGAAAACATCATTGCGCAAAAACGCCCACGCGCTTCCGTGCCACTGATTACTCCCGGACTTACTGACGAAATCGACGTTCGCGCCAGCTCCGCGCCCGTATCCGGCATCGAAGCTGCCTGTCTGCACGCGAAACTCTTCGATGGTGTCCGGGGCCGGAATAGCCGTGCCAACTTCAGACTGATATCCCGCAGCTGAGTTCTGCGAAAGATTGTTGGCGTCGATTCCGTTGAACTGAAGATTGTTCGCGGTGGTCTTGTTCCCGTTAGCGGAGACATTCTGGCTGTTCCGGCCCAGCGCGGCAGCGTCCGGAAGTTCGACGACGACCCCCGGAGACAGTGCAATCACCTGCGTATAGTTGCGATTGGCCAGCGGCAACGACTGAATTGTCCGTTCATCGACGGCGCGGCCAAGCGTCGAGCTCTCCAACTGAGCAAGGTCAGAGACACTCCGAACCTCTACATCAGTGTTAGCCGCGCCGACGGCAAGCTGAAGTTGTACGGTCACCGTCTCGCTGGCACCGACGTGTACGCCCTGCATCTTCCGCCCGTCAAAACCGGAGGCCTCGGCGGAGATCGCATACAAGCCCGGCAGTAACAGAGCGAAGCGGAACCTGCCTGTTGCGGATGTATCGGCGGACCGGATGGCGCGGGTCTGCTCATTGAGGATCGTGACCCTGGCATGGGCAAGCACAGCTCCCGAGGGATCGGTTACGATTCCGGAGACCGCGCCGGTGCCGGGAGTTTGTGCGGTCAAGAGAGACCCGCAAAAAATCGTCAGAAAGAGAATCGAGAGACGGGTGCCCCACTCACGAGTCGCCGCAGCGACATTTTTCGCGTCATGAGTGGATTCTCGCAGGAGCCGGAATATCCGCATCCTTCGGCCTCGCTCCAGATGAATTCCAGATGAATTTCTATCGAAGGCCCGTGAGTAAGTATCTGTTGTCCGCAGGGGCCGGTTTGTCAGGTGGATGTCACGATTTCGAGCAATCCCTGTCATGCGGAAGACTTTGACACCCCGGAGACGATCTCATGACAAACCGCCGCGCGCGTCTTCTTATACTCAACCTCATTCTGCTGCTGCGGTATTGAAGCACAGAATGCTAGCAAATAGCCAGAGGAGGACTCGGTGCGGCGAAGAAACCTTACGCAAAGTGTCCTTGCCATCTGGCTGATGCTGGCTGCGTTCTGCCCGGCGCAGAACGGGAGCGAAGCGGCGGACGATCCTCATGCAGGCTACACTCCCGTAATCTCAGGCGGAGCGGGCTACATCCACAATGTAAACGCCGGAGTCACAACGCTGGAGCCGCAGATCAATCCCATTCTGCTCATTCCGCTCGGACAGCGAGTGTTACTGGAATCACGCGCAGACTTCACGGGCGTCTTCCAGCGCAAGAATCTGACTTACGGAAGTTATGAGGGTAAAGTATACCAAACTATAGAATTCGCGCAGATTAACTGGATCGCCACGAAGCATATTACTACTGTCACAGGAAGGTATCTACTTCCGTTTGGTCTATTTAACGAACGCCTGCAACCTGTCTGGATTCGCAACTTACAAGATACTCCCATCACGGAAGCCATTGGGACACGCATCAGCGACGCCGGAAATGGTTTCATGCTGCGCGGTTCCGCAGTTCAGCATCCTAACTATTCGATCCAGTACACAACATACTTCTCTGTGCGAAGCAATATCTCCAAGCTGGAATCGGCGCGGACGGCGGGATTCGATAGCAGCATCTACTTGACGCCGCATCACGTGGAAGCCGGTGTCTCCTACCAGCGCTTTCTTCAACAGAAGCAGATAAACAGCGCAGCGACGTATATCTCCTGGCAGCCCATTCATTCACTCGACATAAAGGCGGAAGGAGACTTCAGCCACTACGGCCGCGGCTACTGGATCGAATCGGCCTATCATTTGCAGCAGTTACCGCTGCCTGCCATAGCCAGGCATATTCAAGTAGTTGGCCGCGTCCAGCAGTTCTATCCAATTCATGGCGGAGGCAACGCGCTGCCCGTTGTAGATGCGCTACGGTTCGACATGGGCCTCAACTACTATCTTTGCGACAATCTACGCTTTGTTTCCAGCTTCGGGCGCTCCTTCAGTTCTGCGCAAAACACGAACATCTGGAACATAGGATTTACCTATCGATTCCTGTACTCGCTGTTACCGGAGAGAAAGAAATGAAACTCTCGTTACTCTATTTTGTAGTAATTATGAGCCTTCTCAGCGCGAAGGGAACTGCACAAGGCAAACCACGTGCATCCAATCTGAAAGCAGCAACTTCCACGGGTTCCAGCGCCAGCAAGCCAGCCATGCCGTCCGAGATTCTTCATAACACGCACACCGGAGAACAGGTCTTCCAGGCTAACTGCGCGCGCTGTCACATGGCTCCGGCAACTCTTCCGCCGAAGGTCACCGGAACCGTCATCCTGCACATGCGCGTGCGCGCCCGTCTCTCCGAGCAGGACGAAAAACTTCTACTCCGGTATCTGGCTCCGTAACCTCTCCGATACATCCTAAACAAGGAGGAGAAGAAGATGACGCGAACTTTGCTGATGTTGCTCCTGTTGCTGGCTCCAACTTCCAGTGCGCTGCCGCAGGGCTTAAGGCAAACCATCGAGATTCATGCTCGCCGATTTGCTTTCGAGCCGAGCGAGATCACCCTGCGAAAAGGCCACCCTGCGACACTGCGACTTATCTCCGATGATGTAACTCATAGTCTTGTAGTTCGCGGACTCCATATTAATCAGGAGGTCAGTAAAGGTCACCCGGTCGAAATAACTATAACCCCGGCGAACACGGGCGACTTTAAAGGCGAGTGCGGTCATTTCTGCGGTAGCGGACACGCCTCCATGCAAATTACCATTCATGTCACGGAGTGACGATGCGCAACTATCTTATCGCGCTGAATCTTCTTCTGCTAGGATGCCACGCCGCTCCGCCGGGGAAGACTGAGAGGGCTGTACTGAACTGGACCAAACATAAGGTCACTGTCAGAGGCGCGCATGAGAAAAACCCGATTCCAGCTACGGATGAAAACATTGAGGCGGGGAAACTGATCTTTGGTAACTATTGCGTCGTATGTCATGGCCGCGACGCACAGAACACGGGAGTTCCATTTGCGGCTGCCATGTCGCCACCGGTGCCTTCGCTGGCCTCGCCAGAGGTACAGAGTTATACCAACGGACAGCTCAAATGGATCATCGAAAACGGCATCTTTCCATCAGGAATGCCTGCCTCAAAAGGCATTCTCACCGACGAAGAGATGTGGACGATTGTTGTTTATCTCCGCCACCTTCCACCGGTTGGAAGCCTTGGCGAGCCACGCGCCTACTCCGGCGATGAGTATGGCGGCACAAAATAATTTCTTATAGGAGCGCGGTCAATGTTGATTGATAAGGCATGGGCGATTGACGCTGAAGAACTCTTCACGACTGATCCACTATTATCCAATGTGGAGATGCCATTTGAGACGATGCTGTCGCCATTTGGCTTTCCACTGAATTTATCGACTAACTCTCCTGCCGTGATTGCAGCTGCCGATATAAGCTGGGGCTGCTTCAAGCAAAAAAATCCTGGTACGCCGCTTGAGCTTTGCATCGGAGTTACGCAAGGAGTAAGTAATTCCCCTGATCCGCCCCCTGTTCCTGTTGTAAGAATGCTCTGGGGACAGATTGTAGTTATCGCCGATGCGAATAATTTTATGGTTATCGACTTGAATGCAGGCCGTGCATTTGGGTGGATAACACAGTCCGTAGTTGAGTCATCGCTCTATTTTCGTTATTACCTTATGGATGGCGCAATTCTGTATATGATTAGCGCGCTCCGCGCGGGCTGCCTTCATGCTGCTTGCGTGTCTGCAATGGGGCGCGGCATGTTGCTGTGCGGCCCTACAGCAGCAGGCAAGTCTACTCTTGCTTACGCAGGAGCACGCACTGGGTGGACGCTTGTCTCCGATGATGCCAGCTTTCTCCCGTTCGACCGCGACGACCGCCTCGTTGTTGGCAACTGCCACCGCATACGTTTTAGAAGTTCTGCCGTGGAGTTGTTTCCCGAACTGGAGAAGTGGCCAGTTACGCCGCGTGCAGACAGCAATCCTTCAATCGAGGTTCCTACCGCTTCGTTTCCGGAAACCGTAACCGCCGATTCTGCAATTATTGAATATCTAGTATTTCTCAATCGCGACTGGAGCGGCGATCCGGAGCTTGTTTCGCAATCAAAGAAAGTTATCATGCCATGGCTGAAGCTCTCACTGACATTTGCCGCTGCCAGAACGCCAGCAATACAGGATGATGTGATTCGCCGCCTGCTAGATGCGCCGATATTCGAGCTTCGCTATCAGGATCTGCCGTGGGCCATTGACCGCATTAATATACTTGCGCTGACGGGACGGTAGATATGCCAGATACGTGGGTCGAGACAGAGAAGGCTGCGGCCAGACAGCAAATAGGCAATCTTACACATATTCCTGCTGAGGTATCAGCATTGTTTTCTGCTTTGCGTCTGAGTGAACCCGACGCCAGGCCGCTCTCACGGCTAAGTGACAAACAATGGAATAGCCTGCTTGAGTTTAGCGATCTTGCGCGCCTAACACTACCACTGGCCCAACTACCGATGGGCGGCCTTCCGTTTTGGGTGGTCCAACGTCTGCGAATAAATCTTGACGATAATGCGGAGCGTTTCGAGAGGATGAAGGGGAGTTATCAGGAAATATCAGCAGTACTTATCAGATCCGGCATCGAGTTCATCGTTCTCAAGGGTTTCACGCAAGTGCCAGACTATGTCTCTTCACCGCGATTACGGGTGCAGTCCGACTTCGATATCTATTGCTTGCCAGAACACATTGAAGCTGCGCGCACAGCTCTTGAATCCATCGGTTATTTTTCTGACACGCATTACAAGAACTATCGTTCTGCCGACCATATACCTATACTTTTGCGCTATGGCAATGCGAAGTGGAATGGAAACAACGATGATTCTGAAATACCATTCGGAATCGATCTTCATTTTTGTCTCTGGAATACAAGAGTCTTGCGTTTCCCTGTTCCAGTCGATAATTTCTGGCGTCGCCGCGTCACGCGAAACCTGGAGGGCATGGAATTTCCCGCGCTTCAACCTGTTGATCAGCTTGGCTACTTATCGCTCCATATACTTCGTGGTCTACTGCGCAACGACTGGACCGTGAATTATGTCCGCGAACTTGCTGTTTTTCTTCATGCTCACATGGAGGATGATCTGTTCTGGGAAACCTGGTCCAAGCTCCACGATTCTTCTTTGCAGAAGTTTGAAGTGGTTAGCTTCTATCTGGCACGGTCGTGGTTTGCCTGTAAGATGCACAGATATGCTGAACATGCCATTGCTTCCCTCCCAATAAATCAATTTAACTGGCTCAGTCATGTATCGGCCTCTGCACTCGATAACATGTTTTGTGCTAACAAAGATGCGGTCTGGCTTCACCTGACATATCTAAGATTTGTCAGAGATCGGATCGCAGTTCTCAGGCAGACATTTTTTCCTCTCGGAATTTCTGGCATTCACGCGCCCTGCGTGTTGTTGAGGAACAGGCGGCGCGTGCAGGCAAGAGGTCCGCTCTGGATACAATATATAACATATCTGTTCTCTCGCACTCTCAATTATTTTCGTGCGGGTACAACTGCGCTTTGGCATGGTTTCTATTGGCGTCTTACGAGGGCCAGACTTTCTTCGCAGTACTGGACATTTTTTGTGGTATTCATATTCTTTAACCTTGGACTATCGATTTACTACTTTCTAATCAATATTTTCCTCATGGAGCGAGGATATACGGAGAAGAGTCTTGGTATTTTTACTGCCGCCATCGCCGCAGGTAATCTATCTGGAGCGCTTCCATGGGGCAGGCTGGCGCAGCGCATTGGTCTCACTGCTTCGTTGTTTCTGTGCTTCGCGCTAGTGATTCTGGCCTGCTCGGCGCGTGCTCTTATGCTTTCATTTTCATGGCAAGTCATACTCTCGTTTCTTGCTGGAGTTGCTTTTTCTGCCTGGGTCGTCTGCCTGTTTCCAGCAGTTGCCTGTCTTTCTGAGGAGAAGCAAAGGCCGCGCGCCTTCAGCCTGTTATTCTCGGTTGGGATTGGCACGGGCGTCCTTGGCGGCTTGATCGGTGGTCGTGCGACTCACTGGTTAAGGAACCAGCACTTAGCGCTTGCTCCTGTGCAGTTTGTACTACTAGTTTCGTGTAGTATTGTCGCGCTTGGGTTCTGGCCATTGAGGAAATTGCATCTTGGCAGTTATTCCATTGTTCGCAGGCCGCGTCTACAGCTTTCTTCGTTTCTTTTGCGCTATCTTGCAGCAGTTGCAGTCTGGAGCTTTGTAACTGGATCGTTCTCTCCACTGGCCACTGTTTATCTCATGCATCGCGCACATCTATCGTTGACGCAAACTGGCAGTGCTTTTTCGCTTGCGCAGGTAATTCAGATACTGGCAGTCCTGCTTGCGCCAGCACTCTTCCGGCGATGGGGACTCATTAGCGGCATCGTGGCGACGCAGGTGGGAGCTGCTATGCTTCTCGTTGCGCTTGCTTTTGCCACAACTCCGTTTGCGTCTGCATCTGCTTATATCTGTTTTTCTGCATTTCAATATATGAACGAACCTTGTATTTACAGTCTTCTAATGAATAAAGTGCCTGCAGAACACCACAGCGGAGCCTCTGCTTCAAACAACCTTGTCATGTCGGGTTCGCAAGTTATCGCAGCAGCGCTTGCTGGAGAAGCCTTCGCACACTATGGATATCCAGCCACTTTTTCTGTTATAGCCATGGTGGCCCTGCTGTCTAGCTGTCTCTTCTGGACTCTACATGGATTTACGAAACAGGATACATCCGCAGTTCTCCAGAATACTCCTGGCTAGATTTAGTAAGTAGCTTGCGAGTTTTTGTAATCTTCACCGAACTTATTCTTGTGATCGGCTTCAGGGCTCGCCGTGAGTTCCATGTCTATTTCGCCTAAGCTGGCCGTAGACGCTGAGATTTGTACTTCACGAGGGATATTCATCGATTTCACCCTGGCGCGCTCGCTCCACACATGCAGCCGGTAGACGCCTTGCGGAACATCATGAATTACAACCTCGCCGTTACTGCCGGAGACTGTATAAAAAGGAGTATTTAGCACAAGCACCACAGCTCCCATCCCAGGATGAATGTTGCAGAAGATGTACGAGACGCCTTCCTGGTCGAACTTTACCGAGCGGCTGGCGCCAGATTCATATAAACCAAGATCAAACCGTTTGCCATTGAATAGAGAAAATACATTATGAAAGAACGGATCTTCGTTAGGAAACTCAACACTGCTTCCTGCCGGAACTACTAGCAGGTGTGGTGTAAACTGCTTGTTCTTCTGCACCAGCCTGAATGGCGCATGAGGTCGTGGCTTTGATTTCAGCGGTTGCAACGGCGACAACCACACCACAGCGTCCGGTACGGCGAGAGTCTTCTTCAAAGTGCGTGATCTGCCGCGAATAACAATCTTTGCCGAAACATCGACCGTCTGCGCGGACACAGGCTGATTGTTCATCGCGGCGAAGCCGTAACATACAACTATCAGAACTATCCTGCGAAGCATTTGAAGGATATGAATTATCATGCCTTCCCTAGAATTGATATCCGAGCGACAGAGTATAAATGTCTGTCGTGCTGCGAGTGCCTGTAATAGGCCATGTCCAAATCCTGCGATACTCCGGCGAGAGGAGCAGATATGTCTTCGGACGATATATAAGATTGGCAATCATCATGCGATTGCGCGCTCGCAGTTCGGTTGTGCTTGCCGTAGGCGAGAGAATCACCTGATGAAAATCGTTTGCGAAGCCATTGTCCATACCTATGGAAACATTCGTTTCGATAAGTCCTCCGAATCTGGCTTTTACCTCTGTCCATCCACCAATGGCGTTGAGGCCGCGAATAACTATCTCACCTGTAAGTGGATTCGATCCATAAATAACATCCTTATAGACGCCCCCTCCCAGTCCTCCGAGTGAACGTCCTCTATATCCTTCGCCGCTCAATTCAAACCTGTGCATCAGGGGAATACGCCAATCCGCAGCGAAGGCCCATGAGTCGTTCCCTTGCGTGTAATTGTCGAACGAGTAACTCTGGCGGCTGTAATATCCGCTTAGTCCAATTTGTAACTCCTGCTCATGAGCCGGATGCCAGCTAATTCGCGCCTCGTAGCCGGGCTGGCCGGATAGTTCTCCGGCGCTAGGTGCACGAAGTATATTTGAGGAGTTATATCCGGCAGCGGGTGAATCCCACAAGCCTAGCTCAACTTGTAATTGTTGCTGCGTGAGGAACTGGTGCGTATAACGCAGTTGCGGAGCCCATGTCCATAGATTGCCGGCCCACGCCATCGCAGGCATGGCAACCATCGCATACGACGCGGGAGATAACGGTGAGATTAGAGGCCCTTCCATGCCTGCATCCAGCGAATTCCTCTTCCAGTCGAGACGAATGCTTGCGGTCTTCATGCGCACGACGCCTGCAACCGTACCGTAGTTTCCGTACGGAATACCGCCGTAAAAATCGACGTCTATCTTCGCGCTCGATCTGGCTCCAGCTATGCGTGGTCCGAACCCCTCTATTGAAAGCTCGGTCTGACGCATTCCCGCGCCTGTGCTTCCAGACGCGCCTCCGGGCAGAGCGACAGAGGGAAGGTCCACATTATCGACGGCTCCGCGATTGACAAAGCCATTGAATAAAGCCAGGCCGCTAAAGACAACGGGATACTTCGAGCCAGTTTCGACCTTCGTCTGATCGTGGAGCTTTACTTGTGACTCCAGCATCTCCACCCGTTCCTTAATGTCATCGTCCACGGTCTTTTGGGTAGTTGTTTCTTCAGACCCAGAAGCTGATAATTGCTTACTAACTCTCGCAAGTTCCTGTTGAAGCTGTTCCATTTGCTGCTGCGACTGCTCCAGTTGCCGCTGGGTGGCGGCCAGAGCCGTCGTGATTCTCTCCAGTTCTTTCTGTAACTCGACCGTCTCACTGCTGGGCGGAGAAGTAGTCTGTCCTTGTGTCTGCTGGCCATTTTGTCCCTGCAATGGAATCGACAGCGTGCACGCCAGAAGGCCGACGAAGAATCTGAGCTTTCGCATCTCGTACCTCTCAGGTAGTAGGTTGCGTCGGATGGTTCTTCTCGACGGCACGCGGGACCATCGAAGTATCCACGCACAGGGACGCGGGCAGAATGATGGTGAAGGTTGTTCTGTGTTCGCCGCTCTCGTCGGCTTCGCTGCTGAGCTCAATCCGCCCTCCGTGTTCCTGCGCGATCTGCTGCGCCAGCGTAAGACCAAGGCCTATGCCGCTTTCGCGTCCCTCGCTGATGACAGGGAGAAAGATCTTTTGACGAATCTCTTCAGCAATCCCGGGGCCGTTGTCGGAGATCTGGATGCGAATCTCCTCGCCCGTTGCCGTCATGGCGACGGTGACTACAGGCGGCCTGCCTCCGCGCGCTCTATCTCTGATCGCTGCCTGACAGCCGTTCAGCAGGATGTTGTAGACCGCCCGGCCCAGCTTCTTTCCATCGACCCAGGCCACCAGCGGAACCAGCCCGTCGAGAACGATCTCTACGCCATACGATGCCGGATGCGAGCGAACCATGTTGGCGGCGGCGTCAACAATCGCGTCCAGCGGCTGAGCCTCCGGATGCAGCGCGCGGCCTGTCTGCGTAAACAGCAGCAGCGAATCGAGCAGGCCGGTCATGCCTTGCACCGCTGTACGCACCTCTTCGAGCAGCAGCTCGCGTTCCGCCTGCGGAATCGAGCGCGAGCTCATGAACTCGGCGTTGGCGTACATCGCCGAAAGATAGTGGCGCAGATCATGCGAGATCGAGCTGGCCATGCGGCCAATCGTGGCCAGGCGCTCGGTATCGATCAACTGCGCCTCGGTGTGGCGCAGCTCCACGCGCATCCGCTCGAAGGCCCGGCTCAGCTCGCGAATCTCTTCAGCTCCAGACTCGCTTAGCTTGTACTCAAAGTTTCCCTCGCCCAGCGCACGCGCTCCTTCGACCAGCGTTTCCAGCGGACGAGTCAGCGCACGCGAGACCGACAGAAACATAAGCGTTCCAATCGATACCGTCAACAAGCCAAGCAAAAGAACCCATCGGTTGACGTCACGAACCAGTTGCGTGGCCGGCTCAAACGACTTCATGACTACAAGCCGAACCGCCGGTTGATTGGACAGGCTTGCCGTGGTGACCAGATATTGTTCTCTCCCCAGCGTGAGCCTTTGGTTTGCGCCGGTGGTCAAGAGAGCATCGCCTGACCTTTCCATCAGTTGCTTCTGAAGCTCGGGCGCAAGCGTGCTGGCGGCGATCCTTCCATCGACGACGAAGGCGACCTCAGCCGCGGCGGCTTCGGCGATCTCGCGCGCCACCTGATGATCGATGGCGTACCCGACGGCAATATAGCCGAGCCGCGTTCCGGCTTCCGGACTTCCGAACAACAGCGGTTGAAGCGCAACCTCATAGAGACGGCCATCGAAGGCGAGCAACACCGTCGGGGCCTGCGATGCCAGAGTGCGCTCCAGTGCCTGCTGCACCGGTCCGCGATCAAGCTCCGCGCCTCGATTGTATAAGGTAACCAGTTTGCCGCCTTGATCGAGCAGCGC
>WQYS01000019.1 GCA_009781125.1 Acidobacteriaceae bacterium
CGTTCGGAAGCCCTTCGCATCAGCCCGCGATCTTTGCCTTCGCGGTTCTGCCTACGATCATCTTTGTCTCGGCGCTGTTTGCGCTGCTTTACCATATCGGATTCATGCAGCAGGTGATCCGCGCGGCGGCATGGATCATGCAGCGGACGATGGGCACCAGCGGTGCCGAATCCACCAACGTGGCGGCCAGCATCTTCATGGGACAGGCCGAGGCCCCACTGACTATCCGCCCGTTTCTGAGTGGAGCCACCAACTCCGAGCTGATGACCATCATGACCTCCGGCATGGCGCACGTCTCCGGCGGAATCATGGCGGCCTACATCCTCATGGGCATCCACGCCAAGGATCTGCTGTCAGCCGTAATCATGACCGCTCCGGGGACGATCATGATTGCCAAGATGCTTGTCCCTGAGACCGGGACTCCAGCTACAGCAGGCACGGTTCGCATGCCTCCGAACGAGGCGCATAAGAGCGACAACTTCATCGCCGCCATCGTCCGCGGAACCATCGACGGCGGCCAGTTAGCCTTCAACGTAGCCATCATGCTGATCAGCTTCGTGGCGTTGGTTGGACTGGCCAACGCCATGATGGGCGGCGTCTCCAGCTTTCTATGGGCGCACGGGCATATTCGTTTTCCGCACTCGCTGGACGCGGTTCTGGGAGCCGCCGGAGCGCCGGTCGCCTGGCTGATCGGCATTCCGTGGCACGAGGCGAGGTCTATCGGCAATCTGCTGGGAACGCGCGCCGTCCTGAACGAGTTTGTCGCCTTCGCGCAACTTGGAGCGCAGCGGCAGGCCCTCAGCCCTCGCACATTTTCTATTGCTACCTTTGCGCTGTGCGGATTTGCCAATCTTGGCTCCATCGGAATACAGATCGGAGGCATCGGAGTGCTGGCTCCTGACCGCCGTGGCGATCTGGCGCGGTTGGGAATACGTGCCATGCTTGCCGGAACCATGGCCAATCTTGTCAGCGCCAGCATCGTTTCCATGCTCATTCAGTAAACTGGAGACAGGCTGAGCAACATTTTCGGTGGTTTGATGTTTATTTCAAGAAACACTTCGCCTGGAAGGGAACGGGCAAAGGAACGAGGGACCGATGAAATCTGTACGAGTTGTGCTGCTTCTGCTTGTGGCTTCGGCGATTGCTCTCACGGGCTGTGATAATCACCGCAGATATCGCGCGCCGGGCGCGCCTCCGCCTCCAGGCTACGCCCTGGCGCAGGTTGAACAGGATGGCTTTCGCGCCGGTGTAGAGGACGGCCAGCGCGACCTCAGCCGCGGGCGTTATCAGCCGAAGAAGAACCTCGGTTACCGCCAGACCCCCGGCTACGACGCGCGCATGGGAAAGCATAGCGACTTTCAGGCTGCGTACCGCCGCGGCTACATTCGAGGCTACGACCAGGCCTATAGACGACGTTAGCGTCTCAACAGTTCGAGCATACAGACCATGTCGACCGATCTCTATTCGCAGGCTGAGCTTGCAGTCAACTACATTCTCAGCAGGACTCCGTTGAGGCCGCGCGTAGCTATCATCCTTGGCACCGGGCTGGGTGGCTTTGCCTCTCAGGCGAACGGTGCTGTTACCATGCCTTACGCAGAGATTCCCAACTTTCCGCAGTCCACGGTCGAGGGACACTCCGGCAGGCTGGTCATCGGGACCATCGGCAAAGTCCCCGTGGCGGTCATGCAGGGCCGAGTCCATGCCTATGAGGGATACGCGATGGATCAGGTAACCTTCCCCGTGCGCGTACTGGGGCTGCTTGGCGTTGAAACCCTTCTTGTCACCAATGCTGCCGGGGCGATCAACGCCAGCTGCGGCCCGGGCGCGATTATCTCCATCTCCGACCACATTAATCTGACAGGCATGAACTCTGCCGCCGGTTCCAACGAGCCTCGCTTTGGAATGAGGCCCGGCGCAGGTCAGCGTTTTTTTGACATGACTAACGCCTATTCGCCACGCCTTCGCGCGCTCGCCGTCGAAGAGGCTCGCAGGCAGGGATGGACGCTGAGGGAAGGAGTCTATCTCGCCGTGCTGGGGCCCAGCTACGAGACCGCCGCCGAGATTCGCGCCTTCCGCGCGCTGGGAGCGGACCTGGTCGGCATGTCCACGGTTCACGAAGTCATCGTGGCGCGGCACATGGGAGTTGAGGTCCTGGGGCTGTCAGTCGTGACGAACATGGCTGCGGGAGTCCTCGACCATCCCATCCAGCACGAAGAGGTGATGGAGACAGGCCGCCGCATCGAAGGGCAGTTCGCCAGCCTTATGACGGCTCTGCTTCCGCTCTTGTAAGCAATACTTTGGGTGCTCCATTCATGGTCGCCGCGGCGATCATGAATGGAGCACCTAAATTTATTCACCCATATCTACGTCACGGAGACGCTGGCCGACTCCGGAACAGCTTGTTTTAGAACCTCGGTTCTCAGCGCTCCAACGGCGCTTTGAGCCTCCTCTGCGGCCAGTTTGCGGTCTTCCGGGTCGAGGAAGGGAATTGCCGCCTCGGCAAACCTTACCTCGGCTCGAACTCCGCGCAGAGCCAGAAACCGGACGATGTGCAACCACATATTGCCGTCGCCCCAGTAGCAGACGTCGTCGGCTACGGTTACGGACGGGCCATTCTCTTCGCAGAGGCTGTAGTGGATGCAGGCCGCCGTTATCGGAGCCGATTCGGCCAGCACCTGCGCCAGCAGTCCACTGCGGAACGGCAGCATGTGGCTGCCGTTCGTGGTCGTTCCCTCGGGAAAGAACATGACCGGAAGCCCCTCGTTCAGGGCGGTGCGTATTCCATCCCGCGCCCGTACGGCGGAGCCGCCCTGGCCGCGCGCGACATAGACGGTTCCTGCCATCGTCGTCATCCAGCCAAACACGGGCCAGCTTTCGATCTCGATCTTCGATACAAAGACGCAGGGCTCGATGGCCGCGAAGACCATGATGTCGGCGTAGCTCAGGTGGTTGGAGACGACGGCTCCGCCGCGGGGAAACTCACCCGTCACTTCAACTTCAATTCCAGCAGCATGAACGATCCGTACGCAGAGCCTGTGCAGCCACTCCGCGCGGGCCTGCCGCGTCTTCGGACGCTTCCACAGCAGTTCTATCGCTGCCCGCGCGCAGCAGGCAGCCACCCAGAGGGTCCTGGCCAGTGACCGGAAAAATCTCACTCGATTCGATTCCTCGCCGGCGGACCCCTAGGCCCTGTAAAAGCTGGGCGCATCCGCTCTGTGGCAGTCTATCCTGTTCTTGTAGCAGTTTCCAAGAAATTCTTTATGAGCAACGAGACCGGGGCCAGGCCCCGCCGCCACAACTGGTTTTATAGACGCATTGCGCTGCCGCTGATGGAACTGCTGCGGATGGGCTCGACGCCGCAGAAACTGGCCTGGAGCATCGCCGTCGGCATCGCGATCGGAATCAATCCGTTGCTGGGCACCACGACGTTCCTCTGCCTGGCGGTAGCGCTGGTCTTCCGGCTGAACCTGGTGGCCTCGCAGATTGGTAACCACATCGTGTATCCGCTGGAGTTGCTGCTTGTAGTTCCGTTTCTACGCCTGGGTGCCAGCGTCTTTCACGCGGCTCCGCTGCCTCTGCGGAGAAGAGAGATACTCCTGGAAGTGCGCTCCAACCCGCTCGCGCTGGCGCACAGGCTCTGGTTATGGGAGTTGCATGGCCTTGTAGTGTGGGCGGTCGTAGCTGTGATTCTGGCCCCGGTGTGTGCGCTTTTGCTGACGCCGCTGCTGAGAAGGCTGCACGCGCACGTGGAGCGTCAACGCCACGCTGTCGTTGCCGAGGAATAACCTTCTTTAATAACTCCCGTAGTAATCCTCCACCGGATCGCCGCTGCGAACCCATGCCGTGTAGATCATGTCGCGCAGTTCGATGGCTCCGGCAGCCAGCCGCTCTTCGACGAACGCCCTGGCTTCAGGCGTTCCCGTGCCGCTGAAGCCTCCGGCCTTATCAAGCTGGTAGATTCTCTCTACCTGCGTGGCCGAGCGCCGCAGGTAGGAGAGGTAGTCGTTCCACTCATCGTTCAGCAGCTTTGGCTGCGCCGCCTTTACCAGCGGAGCAACGCCGGAGGCGTGGATATTCCTGCTGACATACTCGACCTCGAACCGCGGGTGAATCCAGTGATCCGTCGTATAGCCGTGCGGATTGGGGCCGGTCCAGCCACCGTACTGAATGGTGACGTGCAGCGGCTGCGATCCGTCGCCGGCGTAGTGTCCGAGCCAGCCCGCGTAAAAGAGGATCGCCGTCTCGACCGGTTTCGTATTCCTGCCTGCCGCATGCAGGTGGCGGTAGTCGCGCATGGTGGACTTCAGCCGCTCGTAGACCTCTTCGGCGGCGTAGGGCTGGAGGCCAACCCTCTCGGGCGTCAGCCGCAGATTGGGATACTCGGCCTGCGCTTTCGCCAGCGCTCGCACGTAGTCGTAGCGCTTTCGCGGCAGAGTGCCGATAAGATCGGCGTACTCCAGATCGATAAAATGCTCGGGCGTCTGTGTTGCGGCCAGGTCTGCTTCGGCCTTGTTACGCCAGCGGTCCGGCTCCGAGCCGAGGTACTCCAGCGTGTCGAGCGCGCTGGCGCTACGCAGAAAAGCAGGGACATCCTTCGGCAGATTGGCCGCGGCAAGCCGGTTAATCATCTTATGCCCGTCGTTGCCCCAGGCCAGCGCTGTCTGAGCCGTCAGAGCAGGTACCATCGCCGCCGCCACAGCCAGGTGCGCCAGCTTACGCAGATTTTCCTTGGTCATGCCTGCACACTTTCCGGACAACAATAAAACCAGCCTGATGTGCCAGTCTTTGTAGTCTTCTTCAGATTGCTTTGAACGTTTCCGGGAGCTTTCTGGCGGGAGAGTTTGTCGGTATATCCAAAAGTATACTCACACGATCAGGATAGCTCCAAAACGCAGTAGAAAACGTCTTTGGTAGTTGCTTTTAAAGAGAATATATACTCGTCGCCGTCGTGGGTGAGGGAATGTGCAAATCGGCTTTTTCGATTTTCAAGGTCTGTGGGAAGGGCGAAAAGCAGTCTCATCGCTTTCCGCGCTTTCCACAGACCGGCATTTCCTCGCCCTGTCTTACGATTTTTTCCCTTCGATCTTACGCTGAGCTTTCTTTACCATCTCCAGATACGCAGTCTCCACCTCCGATGGCAGCGCGTCCAGTTGTGAGCGGTATTTCGCATATTCCGACTCGGCTTTGCTGATGGCCTGTTGGTGGCTCACGCGGCCAGTACCTTCCAGCGTCCGGGCCTCCATTGCCACAATCAGCCGGTCGAGATGCGCCAGCCAATCCTTCATATAGGTAGGCTCATGGTTCTGGGCGCGGAACTCGGCGGAATCAAAATAGGCCGACACCAGAGTGTTCAACCGGCGTAGCTCGCCGGTGTCCAGATAATTCTTCGCAACTGCAATGTCGGCTTTTGTTGGAAGACTACCGCTGAATGACAACAACCCCATAAACGGCTTACCAGCATCGGCACGGGCCGCGATGACTTCGGCGGCGGTGTGACCATGTGCGGCGTAGTGCAGTTTGTTCTGCACGGTTTTGAAGAAGGCAACGCTCTCTCCGCTCCTGGGATCGTAGTCCACGCTGGTGGCGTACAGGTCCAATACCTGCCGGTACAGCACCTTCTCGCTCGACCGGATGTCGCGGATGCGGTCGAGCAGTTCTTTCCAGTAATTGCCGCCGCCAAGGTTCTTTAAGCGAGCGTCGTCCATCGCAAAACCCTTGACTAAATACTCACGCAGACGCTCGGTGGCCCAGATGCGGAACTGGGTGCCAAGTCGGGACTTCACTCGATATCCGACGGAGATAATCACGTCCAGGTTGAAATGCTCGACCCGGTAAGTTTTGCCGTCGGCGGCAGTTGTTGCAAATTCTGCAACAACTGAACCTCGCTCCAACTCTCCTTCGGCAAAGACGTTCGCTATATGTCTGGAAACAGTGGACTTGTCACGCCCGAACAACTCGGCAAGCTGATTCAGTGAAAGCCATACGGTTTCGCCGACAAGGCGCACCTCCAGCGAAGGAGCGCCGTCTCCGCGCGGGTAAAGAATAATTTCACCAGAGGATTTGCCGCTCATATCATCTACCTCAAACTACCGATACTGCTGCACAAGGCTCATGAAGGTTCTGTTGATCTGGATGGTATCGTGCGGCAAGAGGACATATTGCCAAGGCTTCTCGCTGACACCGGATGCACGCTCACACCACTGCACCGCCGCCTTTGCCTTCTTCTGAACTACAGAGTCGTCCACCTCGCTGGCGCGCTTAATCTCACAGAGAAAAAGTCCGCTTTTTGTTTCAACGATGAAGTCAGGATTGTAGTTGTCTTCATCGGCATAATGAATCTTCAGCAGGTCCTTCGGCGGCCTTAGCCATTTGATTACATCGCTGTCATCTTCGAGGATCGTTGCAAAGCGTCTCTCAGGATCAGACTCGAACTTAACTGCCTGATACAGGCACTTCGTGAATCCGCCGAAAACCATACTCCGAATGTAGAGTTTGTCTTCGACTGGCTGTCGGAAGTTTCTTGCGCCACTTCCGAGTTCAACCTCGGCGTTGCTGGAATCGAGCCGCTGGAATCCTCTCGCAACCGTGACCTCGTATTCCGTTACATTCTCGACGTAGTGCTGGTTCATCTGTGTATGAACTAGGCGGACAAGCTCGTTCTGGTGATATTGCAGAACGTTGCGAACATCATCCTCGTTCGACAGATACGACTGGATATGGCGAACAAGCTGTCCCGCGAGTTTGTAGAGCAACTGTGCGTGGTCGTCGTAGCTGATGTCGTCCATATCGATCAGCCCACGGACGATGTAGTTCTCAAGGCGCGGTTCCTGCACTACGCCGTCGCCGCTGACAATGCGGAAACGCTGATTATCCGTGAGGCGCTGGATCAACAGGTCTTTGGCAACTGGCGGATAATGCACGCTGCTGCAATCCAGATCGAAGTCCTTGTAGCCAACCGTTACATCGCCGGACGGAACCACTGTAATAAGCGGAATGTCGATGGTGTTCTCAACAAAGGCCGCAGTCGTCTTACCGACAATCTCCTGAACATCCACCTGCTCGGCGATTCCGGCCAGTTCTCCCTGTACCGGACGAATCTCTTCCATGACCTTAGCCGTCAGATTTTGCTGAACAGCCGGATCACATAGGTCGGCAGAGCGGCGAAGTCCCTCAAAATCACGGTGGATCACCTGAAGCGTAGCCTCAGCAACCTTGCGCTGCGACTCTGTTGTAAACAGCGGCGTCTGCGCCGGAGTAGGCGCGGCCACGGCTACCGCCTCTGTCGGCGGCGGAGCAATACCCAGAATCGACTGAATAGTCGGAACAATCGTTACCGCCCGAGTCGGCCTATCGGGAATGTCGCGGCCAATCACAACGCCGGTGCGGATCACAGAATCTGGATCGTTGGCGTGTTCCACAATCTCCTGGAACTTGTCATGCGACACAATCGTCAGCCGGTCTACGTCGGCCACTCCGGTACGCTTGCCATAGGGCAGGCGAAGGCCTCGTCCGATGGACTGCTCCACCAGCGTCTTCGAGTTCGCCGTGCGCAGCGGAACAATCGTGTAGAGGTTGGTTACGTCCCATCCCTCTTTCAGCATATTTACGTGAATGACAATTTCGGTCGGATTCGCCGGGTCTTCCACACTGAGCAACTGTTGAACAGTCTCATCCTTCTCCTCGCCGCTCTGGTTGGAGTGGACCGTGATGACGTGGCCCTTGTAGCGGCCGCCAAAGAAGTCCTCAGCCTCGATCTTCCTCTGAAGCTCGTTGGCATGGCTCGTATCCTTGGCAACCACAAGCATGAAGGGTTTGACGAACGGCTTGCCGGAGTTCCGGGCGTAGATATCAAGCTGTACCTTGGTATGCTCGTGGATGCGGATGCCGTCCTGTAGCTTCAGGGTTTCCAGTCCGCCCTCATCGTAGTTCTCTGCGCGGAAGTTCTCGCGTGTGGCGACGGATGGTTCCTTCACAAAGCCATCGCGCAGAGCAGAAGCCAACGGATAGCTGTAGATTACGTTTTTGAATCCCGAAGTCCGATTCCCGTTCTCCGTCTGTGGAGTGGCCGTAAGCTCCAGTCCAAGAATTGGCCTCAGCTCGTTGATGGCTCGCATTCCGGCCTTGCCGCGATAGCGGTGAGACTCATCCATCAACAGAACCAGATCGTCCAGCTTCGACAGATACTCGAAGTAGCTCTCGCCGATGTATTCCTGAAGCCGCTTGATACGCGGCTCCTTGTCGCCGCGAACCTCGGCATTGATCTTCGAGATATTGAAGATGTTGATATGGACGCCATCCTCGCCGAACAGACCCGCTGAACGGACGCCGCGTCCGCTCTCATAGTTGTCGCCGGTGATGATCTCCGGCGGAGTGATCGTAAAGTCCGACAACCCTTGAAAGACGTACTTCGCCGTTCCGGGCGAGAAGTCCGTAATCAACTTGTTGTAGATCGTCAGATTCGGAGCCAGAACCATAAAGTGCCGAACTCCCCACGCCTGATTCAGATAAGCAACAAACGCTCCCATCAGGCGAGTCTTGCCCACGCCGGTCGCCAACGCAAAGCACAGCGACGGAAAGTCGCGCTCGAAGTCCTCAATCCAGGGGAACTTGGAACGAATCGCCTCCAACGCCTGCGCTGTGTCCTGATCTTTGGTCAGCGGAAGCAGTTCGCAAACCTCGTCCAGCGCCTCCAGCGACTTGCGCTGCGGACCACGAAGACTCAGCCGGTGCGAGATAGTCCAAAGATGCTGCACGTTTTCTGTAATCATTCAGCGCCTCCCTGAGCGTTGCCGCTAAAGAGACTCGGCATATCGTCTGGCCTGGTTCGTCGCTTTCGGGCCAGCTTCGGTTCGAGCGACGTCTCTCCGACAACCAGCACAGGCGCAGGCTCCGGAGCCTGCGGCAGATTGGCTATGTTCAGGCTGTAGTCGTCGTGGCCCCACTCGCACTTGTGCAGCACGGCCTGGGGAATCTTCTTCAGGGTCAGATTCGGAAAGCTACTCACTTTACCGCGAAACGCCGCGCAGCAAACCAGCAGCGTATGTTTCTTGCCCACCTGTTCGCTCAACGCCGCCAGATACTCGCGCGTCAGCGTCTGGGTGGTGACGTAGATGAAGTCGCTCTCCGTGGAGCGGCCCTGCTGCCAGTAAACCGTCTCGCTGGGCGCGTAGGTGAAGCCCATCAGCTTGCACATAGCCTCGGTCAGCATGGTGGCGTTGTACTGCTTGCTGATAATGAGGTTGCCGAAGCTGTCCTCCTCCAGCAGAGAAGGAGCAAGATGGTAGTAGCGGAAGCCGCCGCCGCCCTTCCAGTTGACGGCTTTGGTGATGCCGCCTTCATCCTCTCCGTCGATGACCTTCTTCATGCGCGGAATGATGTGCGTGTGGCAATGTCCGCCAAGCTCAACCATGATCCAGCGGCGGCCCATCTTCTGTGCGACTGCGCCGGTGGTGCCGGAACCTGCGAAGGAATCAAGAATAAGATCGTTACGGGCAGTAGCAATTTCAAGAATTCTGCCAAGAAGTTTTTCTGGTTTGGGAGTCTGAAACACTTCATCGGTATTAGCTGCATATTGAAGGATTTCTTTCTTGGCCTCTTGAGTATTTCCGACTTCTCCTTGTAACCAAATTGTTTGCGGTACAACGCCTTCTTGCACCTCAGACAAGAATCTCTTTAAGCGCGGCATATTCATGCCATCCTTGCCCCACCAAATCCTGTTATCAACGTCGAGTTCTACGAAATTTTCAGGAGAAACTGCCCAATAGCGTCCTTTGGGAGGGCCTTCAATCACGTTACCAGTAGGACTAGTTACCGAATATAAGCCTCTACTATACGAATTTCGTGCTGTTAATTGGTCGGAAATCCATGGACCACGTGGATCATTATCGCCGTTTTTATAGCGATCATCTTGTGCAGACGTTCGTGGCTGGAGGTTTCTTGACCATTTTGATATGTCACGCGCTATAACTAAAAGATGGTCGTGGCTCACAGAAAAATGTCTTGCGCTACTTTTTGGTGCAAAGTTTTTCTGCCAAATCACAGTAGTCACAAAGTTCTGCCTGCCAAATACTTCATCGCATAAAACCTTCAGATAATGGGCCTCGTTGTCATCAATGGTGATCCATAGTGAGCCGTCGTTAGCAAGTAATCGACGAATCAGTTCAAGCCGATCCCGCATCAGCGAAAGCCAGATGGAATGCTCAATGCCGTCGTCGTAGTGCGTGAAAGCAGAGCCGGTATTATAGGGCGGATCGATAAAGACGCACTTCACCTTGCCGGAGAACTCCTGTTCGAGCGTCTTGAGCGCGAGCAGGTTGTCGCCGAAGATCAGCCGGTTGTCGAAAATGTCATTGCTGGTCACACGCTGCCGAGCGTGATAGCTCTTTTCCGTATCCTCCAACAGAATACGTGGTTCCAGCTTGGGCCGGTTCTCCTTGCCAATCCACGTAAGTTCAAGTTTGTTTTTACTGTTCATTCAAAGCTCGTCCGAGTGGTCTTTTCACAAAGAATCTCTCTTTATCTACCTGATCGAAGGTGATCTATGCGGCAACCGCGACACACTGCACCCACTGCTTACAGTCTGCTATACGGGTAAATTTTATTGATACTGGCGTGAAAATACTTACCCTTGGAATCAGCGCTCATCATGCCTTCGTAAACACCTTGTGGTACCCCTGAATACTGGTAAACACCACCGTGGCTAAATTCAATCTCAAGGGTTTGGCTATCGGCGTCATAGCCAACACTGGATATGTTGCTCGAACTAACTGGAATTCGTTCCATCGTCTGATCGTTCCTTTCACTTGGTGATAACTAGGATTTCGTTACAATGTTTGCATTACCTGCTCGTGGATTTTGCTTACGCCATGCTTCGACGACACCTCTATAGTTCTCTGAAATGATGGGTTCTGTCCATCCACCGCCCCTGACTCTCTTTCCACTGGCTCCCATCGGCACAACAACCATGGGATCGCCGCTATCTGGCCGTCGCTCCTCGGCAGGTCGGTCAATAATGGCACGAACCGGCATATTCACTGCTTCACCTACAATCAAAGCTTCACCTGTACGAAGAATGGGTAGCGCCGAGAACAGTCCCTTTAAATTATCCGAGGCGCATTTGCTAACTTGAGATTGATCAGACTCATTCGTTAGCCGAAGCGCAACGGTCGATCCGCATTGTGCAAGGATCGTGCTGTCAATTTCGGAGGGACGTTGACTGACCAACATGAGGCCAACGCCGTACTTTCGCCCTTCTTTTGCAATACGTCGCGTTGCGGCGGCTGCACGGTATTTGACCTGAGAACCAGCAGGCTGAGTTCCAAGATAACTATGTGCCTCTTCTAGCACGATCAGTAATGGTCTTTCACGGCTACCCTCTGGTTTCAAGCGACCCCAGAAAAGAGCGTCATAAAGAATACGCAATACTGCTCCTATCAGGTCATCTAGGATCGTGGGAGGGATACCGGACAAGTCAAACACAGAAATGGGAGTATCAGCACCAATCCATGCAGAAAACAGGGAATCCAGATCAGTCTTTGTTGTTCCATCTGTTGCAACGGACCATTCACCCGGTCGGAATAGGAACTGCAACCGTGGGTCGCGGAGCTTATTCTCCATAACGTCTAGGTGGGTCTTGGTGAGCTTGTTATGCTCTCCGAGATATATGGGATTATTTCCGCCCTTACTCTCCGGACAAAATTGAGGTGCTTCAAGGGTATCCGGATTTCCCAACATCTTCATCGGCGGTGTACCGCTCATCATGTAGGCACGGGTATTATCGGATTGGTTTTGGTTTGAACTAACGGTGTGGGTTGCATTATGCAAGGAATAGAGGCCATGCCACAAACCAAAAACAGAGAAGGGTAGCGGTGTGTCAATAGTAATATCCTCTTTGTTTAGTTTGTGGGTGATTCCGCCAGGCTTTGATTGTTGTTTGTCGGCTAGAATTTTTTCATGAATGAAGGTCAGGGGTACACCAGATACACTTCCCATTGCGATAGAGATGAACTCTTCAGATGTCAACGCCCAGAACGGAACATGAAGCTCTTTCTCTCCAGAATTAATGTCGGCACCCACTCGAAATACTCTTGCGAGATTGCCAAATGCATTTGCATATTCGCCGTGGATATCAAATAATACGACGCGGGCAGATTTGAAGCGTGTTCGATCCGATATGACACTCAGAATATTTGCAACCGCCGTTGACTTTCCAGAGCCAGTGCTTCCGACAATTGCGGAGTGCCGACTGACAAGTTTGTTAATGTCAAGAAAAGCGCGTATCGACTCTGCACTTGAAACTCTTCCAATCGCTATATATTCATCTCCATTACCTGGCGCATATACGGTTTTGAGATCCGATTCAGTTGCCACATGAACCGGATCACCGATAGACGGATACTGGGAAATACCACGTTCAAAGGTGACACCCCTGCGCCCCTCACCGACAAGTTCAACCCTGAGCCAACGATTGCCGAGTTGTGGTGCAAGTTCTGGTGGTCCGGGTGCAGCTCCTGCGCCAACCTGCGAGATAATCCCGAATAGATCAAAATAGCCAGAGGGAATGCGTACAAATCCGCCGACCTGGCCCACACGATATGCCTCACCGTTAACAAACAATAGACCGCTTGGGGTGTTCTCGGACAGTTTTACACTAATACTGGAGCCGTTTACATCCTCTACTGTTCCAAGGCGTGATGGATCAGAGTTGGGTGTTTGGTTGTACATTGTCGCTCCTTGTTCCGCATAGCTGTTCCAGAAACAACCCGAAGTAATGGAAATCACCTAGACGACAACGTAATTGATTCACATAGGTTCCGGTGGTTGTGACAGACTCTTCATACAGCCACGGCATATTTTCTATAGGGCTATTTGAAAGGGGACGATACAGCCCAGCGCGAGTTCCTACAACGGCTCCGTCGTGGGCAAGAACGGTCAGGTTGGCTTGTTTTTCGGCATACCGAACAGCCCTTTGGTGATCAGCCAAGTTCGAATACATCAATGCGAAGCATTGAGCATTGCGATTAGCGCGTAATCCGTCAAGCAGCACTTCGTTGAGATGATCATCAAGAAACGAGTAGCCACAAATAACCAGTCTGGGCGCATCTTCTTCTCGTCCCAATCCACCCGAGACTTTGACAAGGCTTCCATGAAAGAACTCTTTCAACCGATCCAGCATGGCCAAGTAGGGCATCCGGCGACTCTGATCATATTTCAAGTGCGAAGGAAAGATCATCACCTTGCCTTCTTTCGCTTCTCCTGCTACCCGAACTACTCGTGTAACTTGGGCAGCATCAATTACCTCTTCACGCTTCTCCCAATTTATTGACCCATGAAGCTTCCAGAGTCTGATCCAACGGGCCGGAATTGCATCATGTTCGATAGAAGACAAATCAAACCAGGGTTCGCGTGATCCAACAAATCCGTCAAAATGCGGTAGCGGATGCTGCTCGAATGCTTGTTCAAACAGCAAATCGTAATTAGGTGTAAAAATTTCAACCGGAAATGTTCGGTATACACCGCCTACCCAAGACGCAAATTGATTGTAGGAACAACGATAGGCAGGAAGGTTCTTCTTCATCTGCTCAGTAATCAAGGAACAGATTTTCTCGTCAAGAGTAGTCAATGCCGCTTTGGACATTCCCAAGAATTCTGCATTTCCTTTTCTGTTCGCTAAGGCACGGAGTTCCGTCAATATATCCTCTACGGTGGGTTCCTTATCGCCGTCAGCCTGACATTCTTTACACCATAAATCCCATTGATTTTTATATTGTGTCGGTTCCGAAGTGTCCTTAGAAGCATTGTCGGCAGCAAGTAAACCTTGAGCAACTTGCTTGGTCAACTCAATGACGGCAGGTATTAAGGTGATGCTCTTGACTCCGTCGACATCATAGATTCCGAGCGGACAGCCTGCACCGAGGAAGCAGCCTATACGTTGCTTATCATCCTGAAGAACAAGGCGCAGATTCTGAACCTGCTGTACTGCATCATGAATAGGTTCCAGCAAAGAGGGCGTAAAACCAGATATCACTGTTGAGTCTGTGCGAACAGTAGTAGTCCTACCAATAGAATTCGTAGCCACGATATTAGGCCTCCTCGGTTTCATTTTCAGGACCTGGAAGTGCCAATAAGTTCAATCCTTCAATTTCTTGGATTGACTTTCCGGCAATACCCTGCAAGTCGCCATACATTCCAACCGTTGCGTTCATAACACGTTCGATCTGCCCGGAACGTTTTACCCACTGTTTCATGATGGCTTTGCGCTCTTTGTCAAGATCCTCCTGCATGGATGAGAACGCCTCAACAATGGCTTCGACCCGCTGGCGGAAGCGTGGCCCGGTGAGATACTGGTAGACCATCTCAGCTTTTGTCTGCTGGCCTTCATTGATAAGCCGAGCGTTATTTATCTCGATCAGGGTGTTGTGCAGCATCATTGCGATGGGAGCAATAACACGCGGATGAGTTACCCAGACTCCGTCGATGAACTCAAACGTTTCCACACCTTCAGGAAGTGCCTGAGTAACGAGAACAGAAATTTCAGCATGGGCCGCCCTCTGGTCGTCGCGCAGCTTGGACAGCCATCCATTGCTCCAATTTTTTGTGCGTTTTGATTCCCAAAGAATCGTTCCGGCCATCACACCGCCGGGGCTGACTACCCGTTGAATGGTATCGCCGCCAAACTCTCCTTTGGGAACAGGTTCAATGGTGTCATAGGGAAATTTCGACCGGAGCAAACTCTCCAGAGCAAGTTCCTGAACCTCGCCCTGGGTTTGCTGGGAACCCTGCTCGGCCTTTCTTTGTAACTCTTCAATCGTGCGCTGCATGGAGGCGATCTTCTGATCTTTTTCAGCAGCCCTGAGTCGTTCTTCATCAACTTTGTGCTGCGCCGCTTCA
>WQYS01000020.1 GCA_009781125.1 Acidobacteriaceae bacterium
GAAATCGCCACCGGCGACCGCATCCAGTTCACCGCGCCGGATAAAACCCTTGGCGTGGCGAACCGTGACCTGGGCACGGTGACGAAGATCGAGCCGAACGCCATCACCGTGAAGATGGACGGCGACCGAGAGAGGTCTGTCAGCTTCGATCCTGTGAAGACGCGGACCTTCGATCACGGTTACGCCGTGACCTCGCACAGTTCGCAGGGACTCACCTTCAACCGCGTTCTGGTAAATCTCGATACGGATTCAGCCAGAGAGCTTATCAATACCCGTCTGGCCTATGTCTCCATATCGAGAGCGTCCCATGAGGTCACTGTCTACACCAACAATGCGGAGACGCTTGGCGAACGGCTACAGACCGACGTAACCAAGACCGCCGCCATCGACTTCGCCAAAGCCAGAGATGAGCAGGTTCAACGCCAGATGCGTGAAGCCTCTGTTACTCAGGCTCCTACGCCGCCAGCCGGGAAGAGCCAGACCGTCGAGCAGGAGGCAGCAGTTCAGCCCACGCAGAAGGAAAAAGGTATCGCCGCCGCCGTAGAGCAGAGTACAGGCTACGGCTTCGGCATGTAGGTTTTCTCCCTAATAATTCAGCAGGAGAAGGAGTTTCAGATGCAGATCGACCCTACGCAGCAACAACCAGGCCAGATTACCGACTACCGCTCTGTGTGTTCCATCAGGCCGGACAGCTACTATATTGTCGGGCAAGCAACGAGTAACCCGCGTGAGATTGAAACTCTCAGCAAGCCCTTTCACACCGAGCAGAACGCGCACAACATTCTGCGCTATAAGTATCCGCATGAAGCATGGAATGAGCAGTCCCGCTTCTCTGTACAGTCGGGCCGGGATGTGCTCGATAAATTCGACTCCTACAGAGGGGCCAGGCTTGCTCCCGAACAGACTCAGGCTCAACTCGGCAAGTCTGGGGTCGAAATCGAACCCGACAAGCTCTATATCGTCAAGCAATCCGGCGACCATGTGGCGGAAAGCATCAGCAAGCCCTTCCATCGAGATCAGAAAGCCTTCGATGCCTATTACACACAACTGAGAGAGGACGGCGGAGAATACCGCATTCAGTCTGGCCGCGACCTTCTCGACAAATGGGATTTATCGCGGGTTCAGCAGCAGGCGCACACCGAACAGCATTCACAAGCACAGCCGCAGCCACAAGCTCCGCAGACAGGAAAGGCTATCGCCTCAGCCGTCGAACAGGGAGCAGGCTACGGCTTCGGAATGTAGTGTCCACCCGCATTCACTATGAAACAGAGTCACAGGAGGAACCGTATGGAAGGCCATGATTACTACAGGATTTACGTCAAGCAGGGACAGCATCGGCAGGAAAGAATAGAACGATGGAACGCCTCTCACAGTGTTTCGGCGGCAGAGACCCGGCAGGGTAAACAGGACCAGTCTGTCGGAAATGCTGTCGATCAGCGATTGTTTCCCATTAAGTCCACCAGCTACTACATCGTGGAAGAGTCGAAGAGCAATCCCTATGACATTCAGAGCATCAGCCGCCCCATTAATAAGTCAGAAACAGCAGACATGCTATTCCGACACAGGCACTCGGCTGAATTTACCAACGAGCAGTCTCGGATCACGGTTGAATATGGCCGTAACCTTCTCGCAAAATTTGAGACCTACAGATCAATCCCGTTAACCAGAGAAGAGATTACTCACGAGAAGCACGGCGTACAAATTAATCCCGATAAGTTCTACATCGTTAAAGGTTCGGATTTTGAAAACGATCCGCGCACGTTCATGGTTGAATCCATTAGCCAGCCCTTCAGCACACCTCAAACAGCCCACGAAATTCTTGCTAAGAAATACCCGCCGGAAAACGCGTATTCAGAAACAAGCTACTCCGTCGAAAGTGGCCACGAGTTGCTTGGCAATAGTAAATGGAACTTACTGAATATCGAGCCGCACTCACAAGCCCAACAGCAGGCGCACTCCGAGCAGCATTCGCAATCACAACAACAGCCTCAAGCTCCGCAGACAGGAAAGGCTATCGCCTCAGCCGTCGAGCAGGAAGCAGGCTACGGCTTCGGAATGTAGGCTTCGCCTGCATTCCGCTTAGAGAACGATAAGGAGCGAACACAGGTGTTCGGGCAATATCCAGTTCGGGGCAGGGGGAAAATTCCGGGGCCGCTCTCGCGTCCTTGGCGTAGCGTCCACTCCGAGAGTGAGACGCTTCGCCGGCATGATCCTCACGACCATCTCGCGGGCATCGGGAACGTCCCTGTAGCCACGATGTTGAACGTCTGCGAATCTGATTGTCCTGAAATCCATGCAGCAGACCGTTACCCCGTCCTTCTCTGTCGAGTTGCTACCGGCCTTCAAGCGCGTATCTCCCTTCTGAAGCTGTCCAGCCAGACGGCCTCAGCACTTCATAACCAACCGACCGCTTCTTTCTGCCCACCGGACTCCCACCGGCGACGGCATGGGAGATGGCAACCGGCTTCCACCTGCGTTCAGAGGAGTTTGTGTCCGGGCGAATTGCCCCTTCATTCGGCAGCGTTCCTCACGGTTTCCTTGTTGTTTTTTCGTCCTATCGCCACCGTAGATTGCCAAAGGCGTTCACGCCCTGCGGCTCTGCGTTCGGAATTTCCAGACTCCTTCCCCAAAACAAGTTTGTGTCCCCTTCCAGAATTTCCTCTCTTGGCACGCGCTCTGCGCTCTTGGGAGTTCACCGCAACTACGTCCCTTCGGGCTGTGTGTCCGATAGGACAAAAAACATACCACAAGGAGATACGCACCATGAAGAACATCGCCATCATCGAAGGACGCCTCGGCCAGAATCCAACCACCTCCTCTCACTCAGGTTCCGACCCGGTTACCACCTTCTCCGTTGCCATCAACCGCCGATGGAAGACCGAATCCGGTGAGCAGAAAGAAGCGGTCGATTGGTTCCAAGTGAAGTGCTGGGGCCGTCTGGCAAAACCGGCCAGCAACTTGCAGAAGGGCGATACCGTGGCGGTTTCCGGCCCGATCCGCACCTCCACCTACGAGAAGGACGGCGTAGAGCGCACGGCCTACAGCATTCAGGCCAACCACCTTCGCAAGATCGACTTCAGCATCTACGGCGACAAGGACGCCGAGATTGCCGACGAGATGGTTCAAGATGCTCACGCCGACCAAGCCTCTCCCTTCTAGCGAAGGGAGTTGCTTACGCCAAAGGCCGCTCCGAGAGCGGCCTTTGGCTTGTTACTGGAATTTTCCCCCTGCCCCGAAAAGGTGAATGCCGCCCTTGGGCGGCATTCCATTACCTTGGGCACATATCGACAAAGCGACAGGGGTTCACCAAGGTGTCCAGAGTTATTGTAGCGTTCAGTATTCAGCCGTATCAAACAATGGCCTGTAGTCCCTTGTCCGCTATCACGTTGAGCAGCTTCAGCGCGGGGCCAGCGGGACGGGTTTCGCCTTGCTCCCACTTGCGTACCGTAGATGCGGTTGTATGCAGGTGAAGCGCGAACACCGGCTGACTGAATTTCAGTCTTTCACGCAAACGCTTAATATCACTGGCGCGGAACTCGCGCACCGGAGGCGGCGAGATCGCGTCGAACTCGCGCATCGTCACCTTGTCTATCACGCCAGCTTCATAGAGCGTAGCCAGATCGCCGCGCAGAGACTCGATTATTTTACTCACAATGCACCTCCATTAACACTCCGGTCTGTATCGCCTTCGATAAACCTTCCGCGCTCAGTTCCAGAAATACCTTGCCTGCGTATTGCAGAGCCTTCTTCTCGTCCTGTGTGATGTTCGCCTTATCGTTCTTTGCGAATCCGTGCAGGAACACGTAACGGCCCCCAATCCGCGCCGACAATACCGTGCGGTAGCCGCCGCGCTTGCCTTCACCGGGACGAGCAATCCGCTTCTTATAGAGGCAGCAGCCCAAATCGGCGTCGATCAGACCGTTTTCCATCTCTCTGACTGCCTTACATAAGATGGCATCGTCCAGCTTTTCGCCAGCCTGCCACCGCGCAAAGCTCTTCCGTTTCAAGATGCTCATTCTTTGGCCCACTTAACTATACCCGAAACGGGTACAGTTTTCCACTGCGCTCATGTAGTCCGCAAACTTGCTTTTCCTGAAATCCGCTTTTAAGGGGAAGGATGCTTCGCCCTTCCCCTCGTTCAGCCGCGCCAGTGGCCGCGCGTCTTCACAGCCCCCATCCATGCGGGCTTTCCCCCCGCAACGCCCCCCTTAACACCTTAAAAAACCGCAGCAAAAGCAACGGCAAAAGCAAACGCACATGCTTTCCGCTTCGCTCCATATATCTTCCGAGCGGCTCTCGCTCAGTCAAGGGTTCCGCCGCTCCGTGCAGCTCTAGTCCTCAGCCTTCGGCTTCCGGGCTTCGCTTCCTACGCTCTGCGGTCCCTGCGGGACCGCCCTTGACTGCGCCGCTCGGAAGAAATACGTGCCTATCAAGAAAGCATGTTGCTCTCTGTGCTCCTTCGGAGCCTAAAGACCACTCACTACAACCGGCAGGCCGGAGCCGCAATCCCGGCCAAGGAGATTTTCAAATGACGAATACCAGCGCAGTTTCTATCGTTCCGGCGTCCACCTTCCAGACTCTTCCCCTGTCTATGCTTCACGAGTCGAGCATGAACCCCCGCCGCACCTTTGACGAACTCAAGCTGAAGGAGCTTGCCGAGAGCATCAGCGCCATCGGACTTATTCAGCCTCTCACAGTCCGGCCCAACAACGAAGGTTACGAGATCGTGGCCGGAGCGCGGCGATACCGCGCCGCTCAGATCGCCGGACAGGACGCCGTACCCGTCCGCATCGTCACCCTCACCGATGCTCAGGCATTGGAGATGCAGCTTGTCGAAAACCTTCAGCGCAGCGACGTTCATCCGCTCGAAGAGGCGCAGGGATTCCGCGCCCTGTTGAGCATGGACGAGCCGAAGTATAGCATCGAGCAGATTGCCGCCAAGACGGGAAAATCGCCCGTCTATGTAACCACTCGATTGAAGTTGACCGAGCTTGTCCCCGCCGTGGTCGAAGCCTTCCTGAAGGATGAGATCGGCGTCGGACACGCGCTGCTACTGGCGAAGTTGCAACTTTCGCAGCAGGAGACAGCCCTTGCCTCATGCTTCCGCGAGGATTGGAGCGCAGCCAGCAAGAACCACCGCATCCTTCTACCCGTCCGTAACCTTCAGGCATGGATCGAGCAGAACGTCATGCTCATCCTCAAGGACGCTCCCTTCAACAAGCGCGACCCGCAGTTAGTCGAGGCAGCCGGTAGCTGTGCCGATTGCTCCAAACGCACCGGACACAATAAGCTGCTATTCGCGGAACTGAGCAGTCAGGATGCCTGTACCGATCCGGCCTGTTATGTCGCCAAGCTGGACGCGCATATCAAGCAGACCATCGCCGCCAAGCCCAAGCTGGTACAGATCACCGCCGCTTACGGCAAACCCGCAGCAGGGAGCGCGACTCTGACCCGCAGCCAGTATGTCGAAATCCGGCAGGAGAAGCCGCAGAACAAGTACGAGCAATCCGCGCCGGAGTTCAAGCCGTGCAAGTTTGCCACGGAAGCCATCGTTACCGAAGGCAGCGGCAAAGGCTCTCTGCGCAAGGTATGTGCCGAGGCCAACTGTCCCGTCCATCACCCCAAGCCACAGAGCAGCCAGACCAGCCGCGACGATGCGAAGTGGAAGGCCGAGCAGGAGAAGCAGCGCCGCGATCAGGCCATCTCTCAGGCTGTCGGCCTTCGCGTTCTTGCCGCCGTAAGCGCAGCCGTTCCCGCCCGTCTGATGAAGCGCGACCTGCTTTACATCCTTGAGAAGCTGACCGCCCTCATGGATGAAAATCGACTGGCGACACTGGCCCGGCAGCATGGCATCCGGCAGCAGAAGAACGGCGAAAGCATAACCAAGACCTTTACCGCCTTCCTTCGCCGCGCCGATGAAGCTATGCTCTCGCGTCTGATGGTCGAGACGGCTATCCTGCTTGCGGCGACGAAGACCAATCCGTCTACCGTGCTCAAGGAAGCCGCCAGCACGTACAAGGTGGACACCGATGCCATCGCCGCCAAGGTGAAGCAGGAGTTCACCGCCAAGGAGAAGGCGCAGGCCGCGAAGAAAGTCGCCGCCAGAGCCGAGCCGGTCAAAAGAGCGAAGGCGGCTTAACTATAGATAGCCATTTACGGGCCTGTCTCCGGTTGCGGAGGCAGGCTCTCTTTTGCCCGTCTGCCCACCCTCCAAAGTGCCGCCTCCGAGGGCGTCGGGACTTCTGGTTTGTCCCACCCCGACGTGCCAAAGATGCCGCTCTCTGATTAATATGTAGGTATCTGGCCCGGAATGCGCAGTGTCCGGCTCAGACCCTCATAGAGCAGAGATTCGAGATTCTTGATTGACAAAGGTAAGTGTTCGATGACCACTGAAAATCATAGTACCGAGTACGATTTTTCCCAACTGCACGAATCCTTTCAATCGCTGATCGGCAACCGGGAGCAGATGTTTCAAATCTTGGATTTCTTGCCCCTGCCCATTGAGGTCTTTACCCCGGATGGCTTGTCGGTATTTTGCAATCGGACCTGTGTTGATTCTTTCGGCGGCAAACACGGAGATTATTGTGTAGGAAGGTACAACGTGCTGAAAGACCCGGTGTCCGATGCGATCTTCGGGCACGAGATGATCGAAAGAACATTTCGCGGTGAATACTGCATGTGGCCTGACATTCAGATTCCAATCGAAGACCTCGTGGAGCGGGGCGAGATTGAAGAAAAGCCTTTTGAAGCGGCATTCATGGATGTCCATTCGTTTCCCGTATGGAATGGCGACCGTCTTGCTTACGTTGTAACGGTATTTGTTCCCAAGCGCATGTATAAGGGACTTCCCCAGGTAACCAAAGCTAAGGAATATATTGATAGCCATTGGCTGGAGGAGTTCGATGACGATGCTGTAGCCAGCATTCTCAATCTCAGCCGCGCCAGTTTGTATCGTCTGTTCAAAGAGCATATCGGCATGACGCCGAGCGATTACTATCGCAAGGTTAAGGTGGGCAGGATACAGGAGAAGTTGCAGGACAAGAGCCTGACGGTTGACGAAGCGTTTGCCGCCTGCGGCGCGGACAGCCGGGGATGGTTCGCCAAAACCTTCAAGGAGATGACCGGCATGACCCCCACCGAGTACAGGAAGAGTATCGACAACAAATAAAACGGTTTTCGTGGATAACAGTGAAGCGAAAGCGTCCGGCATGAAAACCGGGCGCTTTTTTGTGTCCTGAAGATTGAGACTAAACATCGCAAGATTGAGACTATACATCGCCATTTTAAAAACTGGTTCTGCTATTCGTAAGTCACACGTTGGTAACTTCCAACAAATTGCAATAAAGGTGTGACAACATGCGTACACGAATTTCTGCGTTAATAGTGGTTTCTTTCAGGTTGGCGGTTGCGACTCTGCTTGTGTTCTTGGCGGCGTGGAGCGTACCGTCCTTTGCGCAATCAGCGGCGTTCGCCGGTGTTCAATCGCTGGCGGCGGACGGATTCACCAATCTCAACAGCACTGCCGTCGATAGCAGCGGAAACCTCTATGTCTCCGATGCCACCGACAAGGCGGTGTACATGATTCCTGTTGGCTGCAACTCGCGCTCCTGCGCGGTGACGCTTGCCAATGGGTTCACCGTCCCCCGTGGAGTGGCCGTGGACGGCAGTGGCAACGTCTATGTCGCGGATGCCACGCTCGGCGAGGTCGAAAAGATTCCGGCAGGCGGATGTCCGTCAACCGGCCTGAACTGCTGGACGAAGTATGCAACCGGCTTCACTTCGCCTTACGGCGTGTCGGTGGACAAGACCGGCAATGTCTTTGTGGCGGATACCTGGGCTACGGGCACCGATCTATATAAGATACCCTCCACTTGTTCCGCGCCGTGCAGCACGCCGCAGCTTGTTCAGCATTTTGTGACCTCCTCAGCGGGAATCACGGTAGATGGCAGCAGCAACATCTTCGTCGCTTTTACTGGAAGCAACTCTATATATGAGGTTCCGTTTGACGGTACAAATTACGGTATTCCCGTAGCAGTGGGTGGTGGCTTCTACCACCCTACCGGCATAGCTGTGGATGCGGGCGGCAACGTATTCGTTACCGACACATTCAACGCGGCTATCAAGGAGATTCCTTACAGTTGTTACAACGGCGGCACGAACGACTCAACCTGCACTGCCAACCTTGCAGCCATTGGCGCTCCCCAGGGCGCGGCGATGGACAGCAACGGGAATCTCTATGTCAACATAGCCAACAGTGTCTACAAGTATGAATTTGGGTCCGTGGACTTCGGCTCGGTTCCGGTGGGGACACCTTCGAGCACAGTTTCATTGAAGTTTGTGTTTACCAGTATTTCGATAATCCAAGCTCCGCAGGTTCTGACTCAGGGGAACACGGGATTGGACTTCACCGTGACCGGCAGCACATGCACGGCGGGTGCGCATGACACGGGTCCACCCTGCACTGTGGATGTAACCTTTACGCCGAAGTACCCCGGCCCGCGCAACGGTGCCGTGGTGCTGATAGACGCGTCCGGCCTAAGTCACAGGGCCATCGCCACGGTGTACATTCACGGCATCGGGACCGGGCCTCAGATGGTGTTCAACAGTCCACTCAATCCGCCCACAGCGGTGGGCAGCGATATCTACAATAACGGTCTCACCGCAGTGGATGATGTTGGTAACGCTTATATTACCTCGGGCGGACAACCGCAGAAGATTCCAGCCGGTTGTACCCAGGCCAGTTGTACCGTCCTGCTAGGTGAATTCAGTTACCCCGATTATGTCGCGGACATTGCGGTGGATGGGGCTGGCAACGCCTATGTCACTCCTGTCGATATGGATACTGATGTTGGTAAAGTACAGATGATTCCACAGGGATGCAATAGCGCCAGTTGTGTTAAAACACTGGGCGGAGGATTTGCACCATCTTTCGCCCATGGACTTTTTGTTGAAGTGGATGGCAGCGGAAACGTCTTTGTGAATGACGGCTCAACTATAAAAGAGATCCCTGCCGGTTGTATCGCTGGCGCAAACGATGCTAGTTGCACAATCACATTGGTTACTGGGTTGGCTCGTGGGTGGGATTTGGCTATTGACGGTAGCGGAAACCTCTATTACGCACAGTTCGATAACTCTGCGGCAGCAGTGATGGAGCTTCCAGCCGGTTGCACGAATAGTCCATGTATAAAAACGCTTGTTGGAGGATTACCTAGTGGTCATTACGCCCGGACCGTGACGGTGGACGGTAGTGGAAACGTCTATTACGGAGAACAATACCAATCTGATAATACTTGGGGGGCGATCAGGGAGGTTCCGGTCGGTTGCACAAGCCCGGACTGCGTTGTGACGCTCCTTGAAGGAGAAATGCCTCCTTCCGGCAATGGGTTTGCATCGCCCGCAAGTCTGGCTATTGATGGTAGCGGGAACCTCTATTGCGGGTCTAACCTTGGTGTCCAAAAATTCTCGAAGATCGACCGCTCAATGACGCCGGGCCTGACCTTCCAGACCACGGTAGCCGGTACGACGAGCGCGGACAGCCCGCAGACAGTAGCACTGCAAAACATCGGCAACAGCGTTCTGACCATTGCCCCTTTGCCCTCACCATGGTCAAACCCGTACATTCCAACAGGCTTTGCGTGGAACAGCGCCAGCACCTGTCCGCAGATAAGTCCGAATGGCACAGCGGCAACGCTGGCAGCGGGAGGCCTCTGCAATGTTGCTATCGACTTTGCTCCTGCGACGGCGGGCACATACTCTTTCAACGGCTTTATATCCGACGACAGCCTAAATGAACTTAGCGGCACTTACCAGTACATCCCCTTGAATGGCGCGGCGGTAACTCCACTGACGGTCACTCCGGCGGCTCTGGCGGGCGGAACCTACGGCTCCGCGTATGTCCAGACGGTAAGCGCATCGGGAGGAACGCCTCCGTACACCTACAGTGTGACGACAGGCACGCTTCCTCCGGGCCTCACGCTGAACAGCGCCACGGGCATGATCTCCGGCATGTTGTCGGCGGCCAATCCCGCAGGCTACACCTTCACCATCACGGCAACGGATAGCAGTGTAGCTCCGATAACCACGGGAATTACCGGAATCGTGAACTACACGCTGATAGTGAATCAGGCGTCGGGATCACTGAACATCACCGGACCAACATCCGGCGCGGCAGGCGGGACGGACACTCTGGCAGTCACAGGCAACTACGACGGCACGGTCACTCTGTCCAGCGCCACGCCGAGCGTATGCACGGTGAGCGGAACCACCGTGAACTATGTGAGCGGCGGAACCTGTACGGTGACGGCATCGGTAACCGCAGGAACGAACTACCAGGCGGCGACGGCGATTCCTCTCAGGATAACGGTGGCGACGCTGGACAAGGTATCCATCGCGCTGACTCCCGCATCGCAGGTCGTGACGGTTGGCGGTAACGTATCCGTTACGGCGGCAGTGACCGGAAGCGGCCCCGCTCCAACGGCCAGGGTTAGCTTTACCGTTGACGGTGGTGTGCCTCTTACCTGTACTCAGTTGACGGTGAGCGGCACGACCACCTACTGTGGCGTCACAGACGCTGCTCTGCTGGGCGTTGGCGTACACACCATTGCAGCCACGTACCCTGGAGACGCGAACTACAGCGTTACAACATCGTCATCGGTGTACGTGCTGGTTCAAGCGACATCCGGAGGCTCGACAGCAGGATCGTTGACGATCACTGGCCCGGCATCGGGTACAGTAGGCGGCACTGGCACGGTGACGTTTGGGGGCGACCATGACGGCGTGATTACAGTGGCAAGCGTAACTCCGGCAGTCTGCACAGTGAGCGGGACGACGGCAACGTATGTCTCCAACGGAACCTGTATGTTGATCGCCTCTGTCACAGCCGGGACTACCTACCCGGCGGCGACTGCGCTTCCGTATGCCTTCCTTGTTACAGGCGGTTCGGGAGGCGGAGGCTTGACGCCCGGATCGTTGAGCATCACGGGTCCAGCTTCAGGCACGGTAGGCAGCACGGACACGGTGACGTTTGCAGGCGACCACGACGGCGTGATTACTGTGGCGAGTGCGACTCCCGCTGTCTGTACGGTGAGCGGAACGACGGTAACGAATGTTTCCAACGGAACCTGTATGCTGTACGCCTCGGTGACAGCCGGGACCACTTACACAGCAGCGACGGCACTTCCGTATGCCTTCCTCGTGACAGGCAGTTCGGGAGGCGGAGGCCAGACGCCGGGATCGTTGAGCATCACGGGTCCAGCGTCCGGCACAGTTGGCAACACGGGCACGGTGACGCTTGCGGGCAGCTATGACGGCGTGGTCACAGTGGCGAGTGCGACACCGGCTGTCTGCACGGTGAGCGGTACGACGGCAACCTTTGTCGCTAACGGAACCTGTATGCTGATCGCCTCAGTATCGACAGGGACCAATTACACGGCGGCGATGGCCCTTCCGTATGCCTTCCTTGTGTCGGGCGGTGCGGTGGTAATCAGCGGCCAGACGGCAGGATCGTTGACGATCACAGGTCCGGTGTCGGGCACGGTTGGCAGCACGGGCACGGTGACGCTTGCGGGCAGCTATGACGGCGTGGTCACGGTAGCGAGTGCGACACCGGCAGTCTGCACGGTGAGCGGTACGACGGCAACCTATGTCGCTAATGGAACCTGTATGCTGATTGCCTCAGTATCAGCAGGGACCAGCTACACGGCGGCGATGGCGCTTCCGTATGCCTTCCTTGTGTCGGGCGGCGGTACGGGAACCGGAGGAGGCCCGGCAGCAGGATCGTTGAACATCACGGGGCCAGCTTCGGGCACGGTTGGCGTCGCAGGCACGGTGACGTTCGCTGGCAGCTATGACGGCGTGGTCACAGTGGTGAGCACGGCTCCTGCGGTCTGCACGGTGAGCGGGACGACAGTGACGTATGTCTCCAGCGGAACCTGTATACTCATCGCCGCTGTATCAGCAGGAACCAACTACACGGCGGCGACATCGCTTCCATACGCCTTCCTGGTATCAGAACCCGGCGGTTCCGCCTTTACGGTTTCGACAACCACGACAACATCGTCGCAGACCGTTCCGGCAACCGGAGGCACGGCAACCTATACGATCAACATTTCCCGTGTAACCGGATTCACTGGTCCTATAGCGCTGACGGCGACCTCATCGCCAGCGTTGCCGCCCGGCACTGCGCCGCCGAGCTTTAGTCCAAATCCGATAACCACAGGAACTACCTCCACACTTACCATCAACCTTCCGAAGACAACGGCGAGCGTGCGCAGCTTCGGAATGGGAATGGGAATGGGGAAGACTCCGTTTGTCTTCGCGCTGCTGATTCTGCCGCTGATGCTGGCAGGCAGAAAGAATCGCCGTCTGCCCAGTTTGCTTGTGATCGTGCTGATGCTGGGCGCGATAGCTGGAATGGCGGGTTGCGGCGGTGGTAACGGCTTCAGCGGCGATATCAGCAGCACCGCGCAGAAGACCTTCACCATCACTGTGACCGGAACCAGCGGATCAATGACCCACACCACAACGGTCACGCTCGTTCAGTAGTGAGTCGCCCCGTCCATGACACGGGTTTCATCGCGTCATGGATGGGGTCTTCTTTACCGCGACAGTTCAGTAAGGATGACAGATGAACTACACACGCATTATTTTGAGCGCAGCATTGGCGTTTCTTCCTGTAGCAATCGAAGCTCAGGCAGCGCCAGCAGCTACCGGGCCAGGTCCGGTAGATGTGGCGGTGATGTACAGCGCTCAACGCGCCAATGCTCCAGCGGGCAGCAGCAGCGCCTTCTGGATGAACGGAGCCACAGGAGAGTTGTCAATTCCTGTGTGGCACAATCTCTCGTTTGTGACTGCGATTGCAAAGCAGCACACCGACAGAGTTCCTGCCTCCCAATACAGTCTGAGCCAGTTCAGCGGCATGGGAGGATTGCGCCTGCGACTTCCGAACCACACGCTCTTCCAGCCCTACGCGCAAGCGTTAGCAGGCGGAGTGCATGGCTTTGACGGATACTTTCCGTCTCCGGGAAGCAGGACGACAAGCTACGACACCGCCTTCGCAATGGCACTGGGCGGCGGCGTTGATTTGGCAATCTCGAAACACGTTTGGATTCGCATTGTGCAGGCTGATTACTTCTACACAGAGTTGCGCAACCGGCAGGCGAATCGGCAGAACCAGTTCCGCATCAGCGGCGGCATTGTCTACTGCTTTCCGCGCTGGTTCTGGGAGAGGCAGTAACAAACTCGTAACGCAGGCGCTCTGGACACAGGCTCGCTTGCAGATATTTCGGTTGAGGAGGTTTTATGTCGGCTTTCGTCTCTCGTTTTTCTCGCGCCCAACGGCTCTTGCTCTGGGCGAGTATGGTACTCATCCTGGCCTCGCTCACCGGAGCGGCGGCGCAGGCGCAGTCTCTTGTAGGAACGATCAATGTGGGGGGATCGCTTGGCGCGGTTGCGGCGAACCCTGTGACCAACAAAATCTACGTCCTTGGTGGAGGCGTCAACAAGGTAGCCGTGATCGATGGGGCAACCAACGAATACACGCAGGTGGGCGTGGGTACCACACCTCTCGCGTTAGCGGTAAACCCTGTGACCAACAAGGTCTACGTCGCAAACTCTGGCAGCAATGATGTAACCGTAATCGATGGCGCGACCGATACCGTTACCAAGACGGTGCCGGTGCAGGGCTATCCCAATGGAGTATCCGTGAACCCGGTGACCAACAGGATATACATCTGTAACGGCAACGGCGGTTCGGTATCCGTGATCGACGGGTCGTCCGATACAGTTACCAACACGGTGCCAAATGTGAACGCTTCCAGGGCCATAGCGGTGAACGCCGTGACCAACAAGGTCTATGTCCTTGCCACCACCGGGCTTGGTACGGGCAACGATACGGTATACGTGATCGACGGCGCGAGTAATACGGTTTCCAGGACGGTGACGGTGGGCGTCTATGCTTATTCAATCGGAGTGAACCCCGTCAGCAATAAGGTCTACGTTGCAAGTTACCTTGGCAAATCGGTGACTGTGATCGATGGATCGAACGACACCATTAAGACCACGATACCGTTTAGCAGCAATCCTTCGTGGGTAGCTGTGAACGCCGTGACCAACAAGGCCTACGTCGTATGCAGCGGTGCCAGCGGTTCGGTCTCCGTAATCAGCGGGACAAGCGATGCGGTTACGGCGACCGTGCCGGTAACGGGAACCTTTACTGCGGCAGTGGCGGACACTGTAACCAACAGGGTCTATTTCGCAGGCACCAATTCGCTGACCGCAATTGATGGAGCTACCGATACCCTTGCCACAACGCTGTCGTCGGTGTCGTCGGGCAACCCCGGAGCGCTTGCCGTGAACCCCGTAACCCACAGGGTCTACTCCACAAACAGCAGTACCGGCGCAGTATACGTGATTGATGGCGCGATCAATGCCACCACGAACGTGGGTGCGGGAACGGGTCCTATTGGGTTGGCAGTGAACCCCGTGACCAACAAGGTCTACGTCGCAAATCAGACCGGCGGTAATGTAACTGTGATCGATGGGATAACCAATGCCACTATCGCTACCGTGGGTGCGGGAACGAATCCCACAGAGGTAGCGGTGAATCCGGTGACCAACAAGGTCTACATTACAAATCAGGGCAGCAACAATATAACCGTGATCGATGGGGCTGCCAATACCACCGTGAACGTTGATGTGGGGTCTATTCCTTCCTGGGTAACGGTGAACCCGGCTACCAACAAAGTCTACGTCTCAAACCTAAACAGCAGCAATGTAACCGTGATCGATGGGGCGACCAATGCCGCCATTGCTAC
>WQYS01000021.1 GCA_009781125.1 Acidobacteriaceae bacterium
CGCCAGTTGCGGAAGACGCATCCGCACCTGCCCGTGCTGGTCGTCAGCGGAGCCGAGGACGCAGAGGCAGAGTATCAAGGGTTAGGCGTGGAGTTCAGAACGAAGCCACTGATGCCGGATTTACTGCTTCAATGCGTTCATCGGCTGGTGCACGCGGCGTCTTCGGTGTCATGAGAAAATAGGGGGTAGAGGGATTCATGCATTCACATCCGATGCCCGATTTCGGCAGCTTTTCCCTTCTGTTGGCTCTACTTTTAAGTGGGTATAATCTGATTTTCGGCGCGGTGGCGCTGTTGCTGGCTCGATCGGGCAGAGGAGCATATGCATGGCTGGGAGAGACGGCCAGGCGCGCTGGGATTGCCAGTTTTATAGCTCTGACAGCAGCCGCGTTTGCGTTGGTGTGGGCTGCGTTTACGAACGACTATTCTGTCTCCTATGTCCTCCACGAAACCAACCGCAGCCTGAGTCTGCCTTACAAGTTCGCGGCGCTCTGGAGCGGACAGGAAGGCTCGCTGCTGTTCTGGGCGTTGCTGCTGGCGGGCTTCGGATTCGTTCTGCGGCTGCGCTACAAGGTCGATGCTCGGCTCACGGCCTACGCTTCGACGATCCTGGCTGGCGTGCAGGTCTTCTTCATTCTTCTGCTTAACTTCGTGGTGCATCCTTTTGCGATTCAGCCGGGCCCGGTGGCTCAGGACGGATTCGGCCTCAATCCGCTGCTGCAGTACTGGGAGATGGTGATTCATCCGCCGCTGCTGTACATGGGATACGTCGGGTTCGCCGTGCCCTTTGCCTTTGCGCTGGGCGCGCTGATGATGCGCTACCCCGGCGAGAAGTGGATCAGGATCACGCGCCGCTGGACCATGGTGACATGGCTGCTGCTGACCTGCGGCATCTTTCTGGGAGCGCACTGGGCCTATAGCGTGCTGGGCTGGGGCGGCTACTGGGGATGGGACCCGGTCGAAAACGCCAGCCTCATGCCGTGGCTGACTGGAACCGCCTTTCTGCACTCGGTGGTTATGCAGGAGAAGCGCGGCATGATGAAGAGCTGGAACGTATGGCTCATCTTCACTACGTTTCTGCTGACGATTCTAGGCACGATGCTGACGCGCTCCGGCATCGTAAGCTCGGTTCATGCCTTTGCCGCGTCGTCGATTGGCGGCTGGTTCTATGCATTTCTGCTGATTGTGCTCGTGGTGTGCTTGATTACTTACTTTGCGCAGCGCGATCATCTGAAGACTGAAAACAGGTTCGTATCGCTGGCCAGCCGCGAGTCTGGATTTCTGTTCAACAACCTGATACTGCTGCTGGCCTGCCTTGTGGTGGTAGGCGGAACACTGCTGCCCGTCGTGACCGAGTACATGGGAACGAAGCTCACCATGAAGCCGGAATACTACAGCGTCGTGACCTATCCCATCGGAGTGTTTCTGCTGTTTCTGACCGGTGTTGGACCGCTGCTGGCGTGGAGGTCCACCTCGTTCCGCGCCATCCGCAGGAACTTCGTACTTCCGGGACTGGTGACGGTGGCGGCGCTGGCGCTGATGATGATCTTCGGCCTGAGGCCGTGGCGAGCGGGAGACGATGCCAGGGATCAGTTTTATGCTCTTATCGCGCTGGCCCTTGCGGCGGGCGTTATCACGGCGATCAAGCTGGAGTTTCTGCGCGGCGCGCGCGTCATACGCAGGCAGACGGGCAAAAATCTGCTGACCTCAAGCCTGCTGCTGATGCGGCGCAACTCGCGGCGATACGGCGGCTATATTGTTCACTTCGGTATCGTGCTGATCTTTGTCGGAATCGCCGGCGGAGCGTTCAACCAGTCGCGCGAGCAGAGGATGGGCTTCGGCGACTCGATGCAGCTTGGACGCTACAAGCTCGTATGCCAGAGCTACTCACAGGATTCGACCGCGAACTACGATACGGAGTTTGCGCTGCTCGATGTCTATCGCGGAGAGAAGCACATCACCGAGCTCGCGCCGGAGCAGAGGTTCTATACGGCAAGCCAGCAGGGTATTACCAGACCGGCTATGCACTCGACGCTGCTGCGTGATCTGTACGTGGTCTACGAGGGCAGAGACCCGGATACGGACGAGCCTATCATCAAGGCGATGCTGCATCCGCTGATTAGCTGGATATGGATCGGCGTTCTGGTCGTGGCCTTGGGAACACTGCTGGCTCTGGTGCCCAATCCCGAGCCGGGAGCAGTTCGCGTAAGAGCAAGCGTATCGGTGCCGGTGCTCAAGCCGGAGACGGAGTTCTGATGGGCTTTCTAACTGCAATTTTTTTTACGATAGGGCTATTGGTCTATGTCTTCTGGCCGGTGAAGAATCCATTCGTTCAGCCGGCAAAGACTCGCGCCGACTACCTGCGCGAGCGCAAGGAAGCCATCGACGCCAATCTGCGCGACCTGAACTTCGAGTACCAGGCAGGGAAGTATCCTGACGAGGACTACCTCAGGCAGAAGGCAGACCTTGAGAATGAAGCATCGCGAGTCAGCACTGAGCTGGAAGAGCCATCGCTGAAATGACGTACACTTGAAGGGTGATCTACTTCCTCCCCAGCCTTCGCCGCATGGGAATCGCCGCTGCTCTGGCGGCGATCTCGGTTTATACCTCTGCCGGACCCATTACCGGAACCGTAACCAACAAGACGACCAATAAGCCCTCTGCCGGTGACGAAGTGGTTCTCATCGACATGTCGCAGGGGATGTCCGAGGCGGCACAGGCGAAGACCGATTCCAAGGGTCACTTCACCCTCGAAGGCACGATTGCTGATCCGCAGATGGCGCTGGTTCGCGTCACACATCAGGGGACGACCTACTACAGCCACATGCAGCAAGGTGGAGCTCCCATTGCCGTAGACGTATTCGATTCCGCGCCTAAGGTCGATGGCATCAGCACGGCGGCCAATGTGATGCGGATCGAGACGGACCCGGATGGCAGGAACCTGCACGTCATCGAGAACTTCTTCGTGACGAATCCATCCGCTCCGCCGCGCACGCAGGCGGGCGAACATGCCTTTCAGTTTTATCTTCCGCAGGGGGCCGTGGTGGAGGGTGCCGCCGCGACGTTTTCCAGCGGAGTGCCTCTGCAAACCATGCCTACGCCGATGGGCGATGCCAACCACTTCGCCTTCTCGTACCCGATTCGTCCAGGCAACACCATGTTTCAGGTTGCCTACACGCTGCCATACAGCGGAAGCCTGAAGTTCACGCCCAGAATGGCGAACCCGACCGACACGCTTGCAGTCATGCTGCCAAAGTCGATGACCTTCAAGGCAGAGGCCTCATCCCCTTTCACTCAGATACCGGACGATCCATCTTTTCAAACCATAGCTGCCAGAAACATTACAGCTTCGCAGCCGCTGGAGTTTACCGTCTCCGGAACTGGACAGTTGCCCCGCAGCCAGTCAGCGGCGAGCGGAGATAACAACGGAGACACCGCGATGAGCGGCGATGCGCGTCCCGGCGGCGGACTTGGGAACCCGCTCGATCCCGGTGGCGCAAACGATCCGTGGGCGAAATACAAGTTATGGATTCTGGGAGGACTTGGCCTAGTAATGGCTCTTGCCGGAATAGGCGTGGCGTTCAAGGGTGGCAGCGGACCGCGGCCTGCTGTAGCCGCAGCAAGCGGATCAGGCGCGTTGATTGCTTCGCTCAAGGAAGAGCTGTTTGCCATGGAGTCGGATCGCGTTCAGGGTAAGATCGGCGAAGCAGAGTACGCCGAACAGAAGGCGGCTCTGGAGAAGGTGATCCGCCGGGCAGTGTCTCGCAATGAATAGTTTTGTATCGATAATGGTGGAGGGCGTCAGATGAACACATTCAAATCTACCTTTCTGCTCGTCGCATTGACCTTGCTGCTGCTTTTTGTTGGAGACAGATTCGGCGGCACGAACGGTATCGTGATCGCTTTCGTGTTCTCGGTCATCTTCAACTTTGGGACCTACTTCTTCTCCGACAAGCTGGCGCTGGCGATGTACCGGGCGCAGCCGGTCACGCGGGAGCAGTTGCCGCGCGCCTACGAGGTGTTGGAGCGCCTGAGTGCCAAGCAGGGCCTGCCCATGCCGAAGGTCTACGTCATTCCGACGGACTCTCCCAACGCATTTGCGACGGGCAGAAATCCGAAGCACGCTTCTGTGGCGGTTACGCAGGGCATCCTGCAACTGCTCAACGACGAGGAACTGGAGGGCGTGCTGGCGCATGAGCTTGGTCATGTGCGCAACCGCGACATTCTGACCAGCTCAATTGCCGCGACGCTGGCGGGCGCGATCACTATGGCGGCTCGCATGGCTGGATGGGCCATGATGTTTGGCGGATTCGGCGGCGGCGGAGACCGCCGAGAGCGTGGTGGGGGAGGACTGAGCGCCCTGCTGATGCTGATTCTGGCTCCGATTGCCGCCATGCTGATCCAGTTGGCGATCTCGCGCTCGCGCGAGTACGCGGCGGACGCGACCGGCGCCAAGGAGACGGGAAATCCCTACGCTCTTGCCAGCGCGTTGCAGAAGCTGGATGCCTACTCGCGGAGGATTCCCATGCAGGCGTCTCCGACGACGGCGCATCTGTTTATCGTCGCTCCGCTTCTGGGCAGCGGCGGCTTTGCAAATCTGTTCTCGACGCATCCTCCTATCAAGGACCGGATCGCGCGCCTGATAGGAAGGGACTTCGTATAGAGTGCGTTTTTTAGAGTTGAGTCTTTTGCTGGGCCTGATTGCGGGCTTTGCGGATTATCTTGGAGGAGTTCTGCTGGTGCGGCGTTCGCCTACGGGGCGGTCGCTGCGCTACTTCGTGGCGTTGGGCGCGGGCTTTATGCTGGCGGTCGCCCTGCTGGAGATGGCTCCGGAGAGCATTCGCCTCAACGCCAGGTGGGCTCCGTTGCTTATGCTCGTCGGATACTGCGCCATCCACCTGCTGGAGCACACGCTGGTTCCGCACTTCCACTTTGGCGAAGAGACGCACGCAGGCGAATTTCTCTCGGCGCGCAAGAGCTACTCGGTACTGCTGGGGCTGGCGGCGCATACGTTTTTCGATGGCATCGCCATTGGTTCCGGCTTTGTGGTGTCGTCGTGGCTGGGATGGCTGCTCTTTTTCGCCGTATTTCTGCATAAGCTGCCAGAGGGTTTTACCGTAGCCAGCGTAATGCTCGCCGGAGGGCAGGGAAAGCGCGCGGCGTTGAACTCCGCCATGGTTCTTGGAGCGACGACGGTACTGGGAGTTCTGGTGATTAACTTTGAACCCGGATGGGTAGGAATCGGCCTGCCGCTCTCGGCGGGCGTGACTATCTATGTCGCGGCCTCCGATCTGGTGCCGGAGGTGAACCGCGAGCCGGGAATCAGAATGGCTCTGGTCTTCTTTCTCGGAGTGCTGATCTTCCTGCTGGCGCGGCTTCTTGTTCCGGCCTGAGTCAGCGGCTGGTTACAGTGGTCTGCTTGTTCTTATTGATCGCATACGGTTTGATATCAACCGTATGATTGGTGCGGATGTTGGTGTAAAATGCAGTCCGCGTGTTTCCCGATGCTGTGAAGAATTGTTGCTTCAGAGAGACTCCGCGAGCCGGGTCCACCCAGATGGTGACGTGGCTAAACATGTTGCGCACATTGGCGTCCTTCGAGACCAGATCGAGCTTGCGTGTTTCCACCTGTTTCTGGCCGTCGTTCATGCTCTCGGTCCCTTGATCGGAGATCGTCCATGCCTTGGCGAGGTCGCCGCCGCTGCCGCCAAAGCCCAGCGTGAGAAAGCTCTCATACTGAGCCTGGTTCTTGCCCGCGTTGAAGATGGTGAGCTGATTCGGCTTGGGATCAAACATGCGCAGCACGCCGTTGCGGTAGTCAACTAACTTATCAACTAACTTAGTCTCCGGAGATATAATCTTGAGTCCCATCTCCAGCTTGCCGTTGTTCTTCAGGAAATAGACGGTACCGCTTTGCGTGGTCGTTTCTCTGACGACGCGCTCGTAGTTATCAAACCGGAAGCTGGCTTCGGCGGACTTGAACTTAGTGCTGGCCGTGTCCATCTGGCGCAGCACGGCATCGAGATCAGCGGGCTTGGTCTGGGCAACAGCGGGCACAAAAAGGATGGCGGCAAAAAGGACCGTGGCAAGGCGTCGGAGGACAGGCATTCAGTAGCTCCCTGTGAATATCAGCCTAGCGGAGAATCCAGGCGTTGTAAGCGATGATCTTGCCCTGAGCGTCGCGGACAGGCTCGTAGTGATCTATCTTGACCTCGCCGGAGATCGGCTCGACCACGCGCAGAATGGCCGCCTGACGCTCGGCGTCGTTGGCCGCTCCGCGCATGTCGTCGGCGCGGACCTGGAACATGAAGCGGCTCCTCTCGCCTCTGGTTCCGGCCTCGCGGACCAGAACCTCGGAGGAGTGCAGGGCCACAGTCTCGACAGGCCGGTCATGAAAGTTAATTACGAACGGGCCCACGAAGAGAAACAGCAGAATAATCGAGACCATAACATCGTAATGAAGCGTGCCGCGCTCATAGGTCCACCAGAAGTAGGAACGAAGAAGTTTAAACATCATGCACGCTCCTGTTTGGTGATGACGGTTTCGCCGTTCATGTAGGGGACGAGGGCTTCGGGAATGCGGATGCTGCCGTCGGCCTGCTGGTAGTTTTCAAGAACAGCGACGTACGTTCTCCCCACGGCCAGCCCGCTGCCGTTGAGCGTATGCAGGTATTCGGACTTCTTGGCTCCCGCCGGACGATAGCGGATGTTGGCGCGGCGGGCCTGGAAGTCGAGGAAGTTGGAGCAGGAGCTGATCTCGCGATAGAGGCTCTGTCCCGGCAGCCAGACCTCCAGGTCGTAGGTCTTGGACGAGCTGAAGCCCATGTCGCCGGTCGAAAGAAGCATCCGGCGGTAGGGCAAGCCCAGTATCTCCAATACGCGCTCGGCGTGATGCGTGAGCGCCTCGTGCTCCTCGTCGGATTTGGCCGGAGTGGTGAACTTCACCAGCTCCACCTTCTGGAACTGGTGCTGGCGGATCATGCCGCGAACGTCCTTTCCGTAGCTTCCCGCCTCGCTGCGGAAGCAGGGCGTGTAGGCACAGAAGGAGATGGAGAGTTGCGACTCGTCCAGCGTCTCGTCGCGAAAGAGGTTCGTCACCGGAACCTCGGCGGTGGGAATCATCCAGTGGTCGCCGTCCTGAAGCTCGCCCGTGTAGGGGCCTTTGTCGTCGCAGTGAAAGAGGTCCGCTGCAAACTTGGGCAACTGGCCGGTTCCGAAGAGCGTGCGCGAGTTGACCATGTAGGGAGGCAGAACCTCCGTGTATCCATGCTCGCGGACGTGCAGGTCGAGCATGAAGTTGGCCAGTGCCCGCTCCAGACGCGCTCCGGGGCCGTAGTGGACGACGAAGCGCGCGCCGGAGATCTTGGCCGCGCGATTGAAGTCGAGGATGTTGAGATTCTCGCCCAGCTCCCAGTGCGCCTTGGGCGTGAAGTCGAAGGCGGGCTTCGTGCCCCAGAGCTTTACCTCGCGGTTGGCCTGCTCGTCCGCACCCACGGGCACGGAGTCCTGCGGAAGGTTGGGAAGGGTCTGCAGGATCGTCTTCAGGCGCTCGTCGGCGGCTACGGCGCGAGCCTCAAGCTCATCGACCCGGGTCTTGAGGACGCGGGTCTGCTCGGTCTGTGCCGTGGCGTCTGCCTTGGCCTTGCGCAGGCTGGCGATCTCTTCGGTGAGCTTATTGCGCTGGGCTTTGAGGGTCTCCACCTCGGTGATAGCCTCGCGGCGCTCGCGGTCGATGGCGACGAAGTCAGCAAGAACAACAGCAGGATCCATGCCGCGGGTACGCAGCTTTTCCTCAACGATGGGCAGATTGGCCCGGATAAACGCTAAATCGATCATTTGTATCTATTTTATAGGGTTTGAACCTGAACAGGCAGATTTATCGTCGGAGCGGAAGCTACAGGTCTTCCGGTTTCAATCCGGTATGTCTGGCGATTCTGGCTAGCATCTTCGGACCGATCTCTTCGCTGTCGCTGAACGACCAGATGTAATTCGGCCATCCTTCTCGAATCAGCTTCCTATGGGAGCCGCCTCTGATTGCGTCGGGGTCCTCGGTCCACCCGATACGTTCCAAAGCTCGCAGCACTTTTCTGCCTCTGGAGCCGGGCCACGAACTCAAGCGATGGCGAACTGAACAGAGTTCTGGATTGTTCGTTCGCGCTCGATTTCATCGGCAACCACACGTAATGCAATTGCTTCCACCTTGGAGGCAGCTTCTTCCTTTGTGGCTCCATACGCCATGACGCCGGGCAGGGAGGGAATCTCTGCTATCCAGCGGCCATCGTCTTCCCGCTCAAACTCAACTTCAAGCGTATATGCCATGGAACTCTCCTGGTTAGATGATACCTCAGGCGGGCAAACCAGAATACTACTGTTTCGCTACTGAAAAATTGCGTAACCTAGACTCATGCGAAGAATGATTGTTCTGGTGCTGTCTCTGATCCTGCTTGTGCCCGCGGCTTCGATTCCGGCGCGAGCCGACGCTTATGACGCCAAACCGAAGCTGGTCGTGGTGCTGGTGCTCGACCAGTTCCGCGAGGATTATCTGGAACGCTACCGCAGCGATTTCAAGACGCCCAGCGGCTTCAACCTGTTTCTGAAGCGCGGCGCGAATTTTACGGACTGCTACTTCAACTACGCCAACACGATGACCGGCCCAGGACACGCGACCATCGGCACCGGAGCTTACACGAACGGCCACGGCATCCTGCTGAACGAGTGGTGGGACTTGACGCGCTCCACGAAGCATCCGGTCACTTCGGTGGAGGACGAGCGCTATGCGGTTGTAGGCGATCCCGCGAGCACCGAGACGGGGGCCTCGCCCCGGAACCTGCTGGCCTCGACACTCGGCGACGAGGTCGTGCTCGATACCAAAGGACAATCCAGGCTGTTTGGGATATCCATGAAGGACCGGGCGGCGATTCTCCTCTCGGGCCATGCCTCGCGTGGGGCCTTCTGGCTGGACCACGCCAGCGGCAGGTTCATCACCTCAACCTACTGGATGAAGCAGCTTCCCGCGTGGGCTGAAGAGTTCAATCGCAGCGGGCGCGTGGATGAAGCCATCCAGGAAGCAGGCGCAAAGCCGGGAGACTTCTATGGAGCGGTTGGATCGAAGCCAGCTTCGGTCTCCTATCTGCTGGACTTCGCTAAAGCTCTGGTTGAAGGCGAGCAGATGGGCAGGCACGATGTGACGGATGTGCTGACCATCAGCATCTCTTCGACCGACATTCTCGGCCACGCGGTTGGCCCGGACGCTCCGGAGCAGCGGGCCATGGTCGATGCCGTCGATGTCGATCTGAACGACTTCTTCACCTGGCTGGACAAGCACGTCGATGGCGGCATGGCGAACGTGTGGGTGGCGCTGACGGCTGACCACGGCATCGCTCCGCTGCCTTCGGTCGCGGCAAAGCTGGGAATGCCTGCGGCGACCTTCAATGGCATGAAGCTGATTTCGGCGCTGAACGCCGCGCTCAATGAACGGTTCTCTTCGGGGAAGTCCACCAGGTATGTGCTGGGAGGGGACGCTCCTTATATCGAGCTTGATCCGCGCGAGTTCGAAGCTCTGAAGGTGAGCGAGGCAGAGGCTGAGAATGCAGCCGCAGAGCTTCTGCCCCAGGCGCTGGAGTCGATTCTGCCTCCCGCGCCGACCGGTGTTTCGCAGGAGAGACTACCCGAGAGACCTGCGATTCGCAATGTCTATACAAAGGTCCAGATGGCCGAAGGGCGGGTTCCGGCGACGGCGGAGGGCGAGCGCGTGCTGCATAGCTACTCGCCCAACGGAGAGTGGTACGTGATGATCTCGCTGGGGATGTATCAGATGCCGCAGATGTCAGGCACGAACCATTTCACGACGTACTCTTATGACCGGCATGTTCCGCTGGCGTTTTATGGCGCTCCGTTTGTGCCGGGAACGTATCATGGCAGGGTCGAGCCGGTGGATCTGGCGGCTACATTCGCGTCTCTGTTGCGGATCAACCAGCCCACGGCGTCTATCGGACATGTACTTACAGAGGCGATTCGTCCTGAGCGCGCCACTACAAACAAGACAGCAACAACAGGAGCAGGCAAGTGAAAAAAGGACCGGATATGCGTGTCCGGATTGCAGGCGTGGAGCTAAGCTCGCCTGTAATCGCGGCCAGCGGGACCTTCGGCTACGGCGTGGAGTTTGCCGATGTCGTAGCGCTCGACAGGATTGGAGCGTTTGTGTCGAAGGGGCTCTCCATCGAGCCGATGGAAGGCAATCCAGCGCCGCGCGTCATCGAGACCGCCAGCGGCATGATGAACGCCATCGGCCTGCAAAATATGGGCGTGCGCGAGTTTGCCGAGGAAAAGCTGCCCTATCTGAGGAAGATCAAGGGCGCGGTCACCATTGCCAACGTCTTCGGGCACACGATCGCCGAGTACACCGAGGTAATCCGCGTGCTGAACAACGAGCCGGGAGTCGCCATGTACGAGGTGAACGCAAGCTGTCCGAATACGAGCGAGGGCGGCATGGTCTTCGGAACCGACGCCGCGATGCTCTCTGAGCTGGTCTCGCGGTGCAAGACGGCTTCGAGGAGGCCGCTGATGGTGAAGCTCTCGCCGAACGTCACGGATATCGCCGCCATGGCGCGCGTGGCCGAGGACGCCGGAGCCGACGCCGTATCTCTGGTGAATACGTTTCTGGCGCTTGCCATTGACGTAAAAACCAGGAAATCGCGGATAGCTCATGGAACTGGAGGGCTTTCAGGCCCGGCGATCAAACCGATTGCCGTGCGCATGGTCTACGAGGTTGCGAAGGCCGTGAAGGTTCCCGTCGTAGGGATGGGCGGAATCGTGCGGGCCGAGGATGCAGTGGAGTTCATGCTGGCGGGAGCCACGGCGGTGCAGGTAGGCACGGCGAGCTTTGCCGATCCTCGCGCCGTGGAGAACATCGCCACCGGCCTGCGCCGCTGGTGCGTTGACAACCACGTTGGTGAGGTCAGTTCGCTGACGGGAGCAGCGCTTCTTTAGCGACCGCTCCCCTCGGACAATTACTGACGGTTAATGTTGCGCGGCTTCGGCGGCCTCGGCATCTTCGTGTGTCTTGTGAATGGTTCCGTGGGGATGATGCACGGGCGCATAGATGGAATACAGCTTCAACGGTTTATCGCCTGTATTGATGATGTTGTGCCATTTGCCCGCAGGAACCAGTATGGCGGAGTCCTTCCCCGCCGCCTGAGCGAACGTGAGCGAGTCTTTGGCGTCGCCCATGAGCACCTTGACATGTCCGTCCTCGACGCGCAAAAACTGGTCGGTGTCGGGATGCACTTCCAGGCCAACCTCGCCGCCTGCGGGAATCGACATCAGAGTCACCTGAAGATAAGTTCCCGTCCAAAGCGCCGTTCTGAAATTGGGGTTCGACGTGGTGTATTCATCGATATTCAGCACCGTAGGCGCCGGGCCGTAGTCTTGCAGCGCAACATTTGCTTTTTCAGCGGGCTGCGCGGCGGAACCGACTTGCGCATTCTGGTTGTCTTGTGGATTCTTATGACATGCCGCAACGCCCCATCCGAGCAGCGATGCACATGCAAATATCAGAATTGATCTGCTTTTCATCTTCCGAAACCCTCTGTAGCTTGTTTTCCGATCATCATACACCCGGCCAGAGTTAGTGATTGCAAGGAATTAGACCCCTGAAATCCACATTTTTGTGTTTGTCCTGACGCATAAAATGTTAGGTAATGACTACATCGAGCGCTTTTTCTATACCTTCTGTTGATTTGCGTCCTGTTCGCCGCGCGCTGCTCTCTGTGACCGATAAGTCCGGTCTGGTGGAGTTTGCCGAGGCTCTTACCTCGCATGGAGTCGAGCTGGTCTCTACCGGAGGCACAGCCAGGGCGCTGCGCGACGCCGGCCTCGCCGTGCGCGACATCAGCGACCTGACCGGATTTCCCGAGATGCTCGATGGCCGCGTGAAGACGCTGCATCCGAAGGTGCACGGCGGCATCCTGCACGTTCGCGGCAATCCGGAGCACGTCCAGGCGGTCGCTGAACATGGAATCGAGCCGGTCGATATGGTGGTAGTGAACCTCTACGCCTTTGAAAAGACAGCGCAGAAACCGGGCGTGGCGTTCGGTGAGGTCATCGAGAACATTGATATTGGCGGCCCTTCGATGGTGCGCTCGGCGGCGAAGAACTTTGAGGATGTTGCCATTGTGACCTCCGTAAAAGACTATGTATCCCTGGCTGAGGAGTTGAAGCAGAACGGCGGCAGTCTGAGCCGCTCCACGCGCTGGAGACTGGCAAAGCAGGCATTTGCGACCACGGCGGCTTATGATGCTGCCATTGCCACGGCGCTCGAAAGCATTAAAGCTCCTGAAGGCAAGCTGGAGTTCTGTGATTCTCTTCCGTCCACGCTGCGGGTGATCGATCCGCTGGCCATGACGCTGCGTTATGGAGAGAATCCTCACCAGCGAGCAGCGCTCTATGTGGATGGCAGCGGCAAGGGAGTTGCAGCCGGACAACAGCTTCAGGGCAAGGAACTCAGCTATAACAATCTGGTCGATCTGGACGCCTGCTGGGAGCTGGCCAGCGAGTTCGACGAGACGGCCGTAGCGATCATCAAGCACACCAACCCCTGCGGCGCAGCCACGGGAGCGACGGTGCTGGAGGCCTACCAGCGCGCGCTTGAAGCTGATCCGGTCTCGGCCTACGGTGGCGTGATCGGGATCAATCGCGAGGTGGACCGCGCCGCAGCCGAAGAGATTGCAAAGCTATTTGTAGAGGCCATCGTCGCGCCCAGCTTTACGAAGGAGGCGCTGGAGCGCTTCGCCACCAAGAAGAATCTGCGGCTGATTAAGATCGATCCCGCCAACTCGCCGCGCGTGATTAAGCAGGTCTCCGGCGGGATGCTGGTGCAGGACGCCGACCGGCTCAGGATTACCGAAGCCGATCTGAAGGTGGTCACCGAGCGTAAGCCCTCTGCCGAGGAGATGCGCGCTCTGCTGTTTGCCTGGAGCGTCTGCAAGCATGTGAAGTCCAATGCGATTCTGTATGCCCGTTACGAGTCGGGCCACGGGCAGACGGTCGGCGTCGGCGCCGGACAGATGAGCCGGGTCGATTCGGCGCGTTTTGGAGCGATGAAGGCCGTGCTTCCGCTGGCCGGTTCGGTGGCCGCGTCGGACGCCTTCTTCCCGTTCCCGGACGGGCTGGAAGAGGTGGCGAAGGCAGGCGCAAAGGCAGTGATTCAGCCGGGAGGCTCGGTGCGCGACGCCGAGGTCATTGAAACCGCCAACCGCCTTGGCGTAGCGATGGTGTTCACCGGAGTCCGCCACTTCCGGCACGGTTAATTTGCGGTGACACTCCGGGTGCACCATTCATGACGCAGTTTTATCGCGTCATGGGTGGGGGCTTCTCTCCACAGACATCTCCCCCACCCATGACGATAAAACCGTCATGAGTGGGGCACCCAGATGGGGTGTCCGTCACCTCTGACACGGTTAATCTGGCTCTGCATCCAAAGGGCGTGCGTCGCGCGTCTAAAGAAATGACCATTTTGACGCGGCTGAGGAGCTTACAATCTCTTATGACCATGCTCGATAGAGCCTTTACGCTTCGTATACTCTGGACGCTGCCAGCAATGGCGGCACTGGCGGTTACTGCCAGCGCGTCTCAGACGGCAGCCTCGGCGGTTCCTGACCGGTCCGCTGCGTACTACCACTACGGCCTCTCGCATCTGTACGAAGAGATGGCGGTCAACGCGGGCCGCACCGACTACGCTACGCAGGCTATCGAAGAGTACAAGCTGGCACTCAACGCCGATCCCAACTCGGCGTTGCTGCAGAACGGCCTGGCCGACCTCTACTTCAAGCTCGGACGCATCCGCGAAGCCGTCAGCACGGCGCAGGAGCAGGTCAGCAGGAACCCTGACAACATCGCCGCGCACGAACTGCTGGGGAAGGTCTACCTGCGTTCGCTGGGCGACATGCAGAGCCAGCAGGCCGGACAGATGCTCGCGCTCGCCATCGCCGAGTACGAGAAGCTGGCGCAACTGAAGCCGAACGATGTCGAGACGCATCTGCTGCTGGGCCAGCTTTACAGCCTGAATCACGATTCAGCCAAGGCCGAGGCGCAGTTCAAGGCCGCGCAGAAGATCGACGGCAACTCGGAAGATGTCGTGCTGAACATGTTCCGCATGTAGCGAGCAGGGTGAGTTCAAGCAGGCCGCCGAGATGCTCGCGGCCATTCCCGTCGCCGACCGCAGTGCGCGCATGGAGATGGCGCTAGCCTCGGCCTACGACCAGTTGAAGGACACCAAGAACGCGATCGCAGCCTATCGCCGCGCGCTCGCTCTGGACTCGGACAATCTTGACATCAAGCGCGGGCTGGCCAGCGCTCTGCTTACCGACGGGCAACTGGTCGAGGCGCAGAAGCTCTACACCGAGATCCTGGCGGCGGAGCCGCAGGATGCGCAGTCGCAGATTCGTCTTTCGGAGACGCAGCGCCGCCAGGGGCACTACGATCAGGCGCTGGAAACGCTGGAGAAGGCCAAGCCGCAAGCTCCCGATTCGATGGAACTGAGCTACAACGAAGCTCTGCTCTACGACGCTCTAGGCCGTTACGACGATGCCACGGCGCTGCTCAA